>CAKPKZ010000101.1 GCA_934167435.1 uncultured Clostridia bacterium
AAACTTCTCTTAAATGCACCGCTTGTTTTTCTTTATTTGGCACTTCTATTCCAACAGCTTGTTTTCCTGGTATTGGTGCTTCTATTCTTATTGTTTCTGCTGCTAAATTTAAGGCTATATCATCTGCTAAATTAGCTATTTTACTTACTCTTACACCTTCAGCTGGTTTTAGTTCATATCTTGTAATAGCTGGTCCAACTGAAACATTCTCAACCTTTGCAGAAACACCAAAACTATATAATGTTTTTTGTAATCTTGCTGCTGTTTCTGTTAATGCTTTTGCTCCTCCTTTTAATGTTTTCTTAGTAGGTTTACTTAATAATTCCACTGGAGGATATTCATAATTTTCTTCTTCTACCGCTATAGCATGTTCTAATTGTAAAACTTCTTTTGTTTTTTCTTCTTTCTTTTCTTCTTCTTTTTTAAATAAATTACTTTCTATATAATCTGGTTCTACTTTATTGTTTTCTTTTTCCATTCCTAATGGAACTAAATCATTTGCTTCATGTTTATACTTTCTTAAGAATTTTTTATCCTCTTTTTCTAATTCTCTTCCTCCAAAATTTATTTTTATTTGATCATCTATTATAGAATTGTCTTGTGAAATTATATTAGAATCATTTGGCTTAACTTTCTTTTTTCTTTCTTCTTTTAACTTTTGTCTGTTTTTAGCATTTTCTTCCCTTATTCTAATTTTCTCTTCTCTTTTTTCTTCACTATTTGCCTGTATTTTTTCAACTACCATATTTATAATATCTGACATATTTATTCCAAATGTAAATACTACTAATAATATTGCAATTCCTATACACAATATTATTGCTCCAACTTCACCTAATAATTTTGCAAGCGGTATTGCTAAAATTGCACCTAAAGCTCCTCCTCCTTTTCCTTGTGTTCCTAAATAGTATGCATCTTTTACAACTTCTTGTAATTCTTTAGAATGGTTTAATTCTCCACTTGCTACTTGCGTTAAGCACATTATTATAGAAATACTTATTAAAAGTATAGAGAATTGAATTAATTTTGATGTCATATATTCATTATTTGCACAGGCTACTTTTACTCCAATAGCAAATGTTCCAATTGGTACTAAATATTTTATAATTCCCATCATACCGCCTAATATTTCATTAAGTTTAATCCCTACTACTCCTGATTTTGTATATATTAATACAGCTAATAAAATACTAAATATAATCAATCCTACAACTGTTAGGTCTATTTTTGAAGCTGTTTTTTTCTTTTTTTTACTTGTTCTTTTTTTTGCCATTTTTACTATCCTTTCTTAATTGAATATATCTAGACTAAAAAGCCAGACTCCAAAAGTCTATTTTCATTTCTTGACTTCTGATTTCTGACTTCTGCTAATTATTCCAATTCTTTTCTACTATTTTGTATTGTTTTTATTGTATCTTCTAATGATATTTCCATTAAACTTAAAGCTTCACTAATATTTTTTTCTAATTTTTGTAATGTGTCATTTAAAACTGTTTCTGTATTAGCTAAAATACCATCTGCATATTCTTTTGTTCCCTTTGATATTTCTCGTGACATTTCGTTTGCTGTTTCTATGATTTCTGTTTTTTGATCATAAGCCTTTCTTGTTATTTCATGTTCGTCTATCATAGCAATTATTCTGTTTTCTGCCTCTTTAACAATGCCATCTGCTTCTTTTTGTGCTTCTACTAATATTCTTTGTCTTTCTTCTTTAACCCATTTAGCTTGTTTTAATTCATCTGGTAATTTTAGACGTATTTCTTTTATTAAATCTAGCATTTCTTCTTTATCTACTATTACCTTAGAAGAAAATGGTACCCCTCTACTTCTTTCTAATAAATCTTCTAATGTTTCTAATAAAGTAAAAATTTCCATTGTTTAGCCCCTTTCTAAATTTTAGCTAAAAATAATATGTGTGCTCTTCCATATTTTCGTTTGTCAGTTAGCTTTACATTAATATTTTCTAAATCATTTAAAATTCTTTCTTCGTTATCAGTTTCTATAATTATTATTGATTCTTCTTTTAATAAATCTTTTTCTATTAACATTTTTACAGTTTGTATTGCGTAATTAGAATTATATGGTGGATCTATATATACAATGTCCACTTTTTCACTAATTTTTGTGGATATAAATTGTTCAAAATTCATATTATAAATTTTAACAACTTCTTCTAAATGAGTTTTTTCTATATTTCTTTGGATTACCTTTATTGCTTCTTTAGAGTTATCACACATAATTACTTTGGTTGCCCCTCTACTTGCAGCTTCTAATCCTATTGATGCACTTCCAGCAAATACATCTACAAATATAGAATCTTTAATATTATTTTGTATTATATTAAATAATGATTCTTTTACTCTATCTAACGTTGGTCTTGTATTATTTCCTTGTAATGTTTCTAATTTTGTTCCTTTTGATCTTCCACTAATTATTCTCATTCTAATTTTCCTTTACATGTTATATTTTATTCTTTTTTTTATTAAAGTCAATAGTATTAATACAAATGTAACATACATTTAACAGTTCTGTAATATTATGGACTTTTTGTAATATTTTTCTACATAAATTTATAAAAGACTATCTATTATGATAGTCTTTTGTATTATTATTAATTATCTTTGTTTATTTCCTTTAATAACTCTAATTGTGAGATTAAAAGTGATTCCATTTTGGCTTTATATATATCGAATTGTTTTTTTACATCATCTAATTCTTTTTGTTTTATTGATATTTCATTATTTAAATCATTTACTTGAATTTGTACATTATTTTTTGCATCATTTATTATTTGGTCTGCTTTTTGTTTTGCCACATTTTTTACTTCTTCTGCTGTTTCCTGTGCCATAAGCAAGGTGTTTTGTAAAGTATTTTCTATAGTTTTATAATGCTCTAAGCTGTTATTTAATTCTTCAATTTGAGTTCTTAATTCAGATAATTCTTTGTAGTTTTTACTATAATCTATAGTTAACTCATCTAAAAAATCATCTACTTCTTCTACACTATATCCATTCATCATTTGTTTTGCAAATTTTTTATTTTCAATATCTAATGGTGTTATCATCTTTTCCTCCTTATGTATATGCACAATTATAATTAATTTATATTATTGTTTTTTAACCAAGAAACTGAAAGTTTACTTTTCATTTCTTCTCTTGCCATTTCATTTGTTATTTCATAGTTTGATGGTGCTACTAAAAATATAGAATTAGATACTTTTTGAATATATCCATCTAATGCATAAACTCCACCACTAATAAAATCTACTATTCTTCTTGCTACGTCTTTATTTACATATTCAAGATTAACAATAACTGATTTTTTTTCTTTTAAAAAGCTACATATTTCGTCTGATTGTTCAAATGTTGTTGGTTGTGATATAACCATTTTTATTGCTTGTGATGATGCTTGTGGCATAGAAACTACTTTATTTTTTCTTCCAAATAATTTTTTATCATCTGTTTCTTCTTCTTCATTTTCATAATCATATATATTTTCGTCTTCATATTCCTCTGTATTTGCAGAATCCATACCAAATAAATCCCACACCTTATTCATTAATGCTCCTGACATAAAAAAACCTCCTAAAATTCACTTCATTTGTAATTATTTGTTAATAGTATCTACTTTTTTGTCAATATTGTCAATAGTTTTTTGAAATGTAATACAATTTTAATATTTTTGTAACATTATTGTAATATTTATTTTATTTTTTCTAAATCCGGATTTATTTGTATTTCATCATATATAGATATTTTTTTATATGCATTTATTTGGGCGTCAGAAAATCCTAATTCTCTTAATTCATCTACATCATAATTATCTATTATAGCATAGTTCTCGTTTTGTTTATTTACTTTTATTAATATTTTACTTAAATATCCGGCTCTATTTCTTACAACATATTTTAATCCATCTTGCTCTACAATTGCTTGATTTGGAACTTTTAAACCAGTTTTACTCCACCATATTAAATTAAAAGAAATTTTTCTGTAATTTGTTAACTCTTCTATTTCGTTATCTATTTCTAATACTATTAAATAATTTTCTTCATCTTCTTTACTTACATAAGCAATTTGGCTTGTTATTTCTTTATTACTTGGCAATCTTATTTTTACACTATCTCCAATTTTAGCTTGTTTTGCATTTTCAGAAGTAGAAATAGTTGCAATATAACACTTAAAATTATCAATTACCTTTCCACATTCATTACTTGTTGCTATAATTTTTCCGGTTTTTAAGTTTAAATTTTCTAAATAACTCTTACTTAAAGTAGAAAAATCAGAACAAGTAAGTGATGATTCTAAGCCATCAACTTTATATGAAACAATTCCACTTTTTGGAGCTTTTTTGTATTCTGCCCCAGAATTTAATTGAGATTCATATGAGCTTCTTTCATTTATTAATTGCTTTAAATATGAACCTGAAGGACTCAAATCCCCTGCAATCTTAGCTTTTTTAGTTACTAACTCACTTATTTGTTTTTTGTATTCTGCTAACTTTGATATATCTTTTATTGTACTTATTTCTTCAACTTTTTCATCTATTTTCTTTTCTAATATTTTCATATCTGAAGTAAACAAATCTTTATTTTCTTGCATTGTCTCTTGAATTTTTTCATCTAATTGCGATATTTTTTGTTTTAGACTTTCTTCATTTTGACTATAGTACCTAAAAATCGCTTCATCTTTTGCAACTTTTTCGCCTTCACTTTTTATTTGTTCCATACCATTTTTGTAATTTTCCCCTTGAACCACAACTTCATCTCTTATTATATATCCAATATCTGTTTCTTCCATATAAAGTTTTCCATTTTCAACCACAAATGTTTTTGTTGGCTGTTTTATAAGCAAATATATTGTATATAATATGTAAATTACAACTAGTATTAAAATAAAATATGCTATTATCTTTTTCTTATTAAATTTATTTTTCAATTCATACCCTCCAAAATAACATTTATATTATTTTGTATACTATTTTTTCCATCTAACCAAATGGTTTGTTTGTTTTTTCTAAACCATGTTAATTGTCTTTTGGCATATCTTCTAGTTTCCATTTTTATTTTTTCTATCATTTCTTCTTTTGTTATTTCTTGTTTTAGATATTCTACAACTTCTTTGTATCCCAATCCTTGCATTGCTGTAGGAAATTCATTGTATTTATTTAAAATATTTTTTACCTCTTCTATTAGTCCATTTTCTATCATAATATCTACACGTTTATTTATTCTTTCGTATAATTCTTCTCTATCCCAATTTATTGCAAAGACCCTATAATCATATTCAATCTCTTTACTTCTAGACTGAATTTCTTGCTGGGTTTTATTTTTTCCTGTAGCTTTATAAATTTCTAAAACTCTTAATATTCTTTTTTTATCATTTGCACTTATTTTTTCCATTGCTTGTGGATCAATTTCTTTTGCCTTTTCATATAATTTTGCTAGTCCGTCTTTTTTTACTATTTCTTCTAATTCATTTCTATACTGTTCATCAAATTCTATTTGACTATATTCTATTTCATAAATTAAACTATCTACATATAATCCGGTTCCACCAACTATTATAGGTGTTTTTCCTTTTGAAATTATTTCTTTTATTGCTTTTTTAGCATCATTTTTAAAATTGGCTACACTATATCTTTGGTTTGGTAAAACAAAGTCAATTAAATAATGCTTTATACCTTGCATTTCCTCTTTTGATGGCTTTGCTGTTCCAATATCCATGTCTTTATAAATCTGCATTGAGTCACAAGATATTATCTCACCATTTATTTTCTTTGCAAGTTCTATAGATAGTGCTGTTTT
>CAKPKZ010000102.1 GCA_934167435.1 uncultured Clostridia bacterium
CTATACAGCCTATATGAGTTTTTAAATGAAATCCACCTGAAAAATTTCTATATGGCATTATAATTAATATTGTTAGTAGTGTTTCTTTTATTATGCCTAATAAAAATGAAATACCTATTACTAAAAATATTTTTGGAATCTCTCCTATTATATTTTGTAATCCAAAATTAATTATTTCTGCCCTTTCATCATTTATGTCAGGCATTTCTTTTCTCATCTTATTGGTTAGAAACATACAGATATTATCTATCATTTTCTCACCTCGCTTTTATTAAGCTAAGGCAAGTTTATCACTTATTTTGGATTATAGTCATTTTGATTTATCAAATACCACTTTAAGTTTGCAAAAAAATGTTATTTTATTATTATAAGTAAAAAAGTTATTTTCATAAAATTATTTGTATAAAAATTTTGTTATTAATTATCTAAATGACTACTTTTTAATATATTCGAAGTTATATGTCACATAATTTTTCGTGGCAATTTAGTAACTAAAATATAAAGACAATACTAATCAAATTATAGTATTGCCTTTTTACATTTTCTTATCTTTTAATGTTATTATATTTTAGTTCTATGAAATTTCTTAATTAAGTTTCGATATATCTCCAGAGAATTTCAAATAATTTACTTTTACCCAACTAGTTCCATAGTTAGAATCTCCTAACATATTTAAATCAATCTTTTGAATCTCTTTATTAGCAAATTGTATAGTTTTTATAAATGTTTGACTATCTGATTTACCTGAAACATTACTCAATTCATACGTTTCAGATGTATTATCTGAATATGTAATAATTAAATTTAATTTTGCCCATCCAGATGCAGCACTTTCACCACCAACTTTAACTCCTTTATATTTTTTTAAAAATTCGGATCCAAATGTATAATTACAATTATATCCACATCCACCACCTAATGAACCTTGAAATATTTCCTTATTAGTTTCAGGATAAGTATAACCTGTATTTCCACTAAGTACTACGCCAAGATCTTTAATTGTACTTAGTCCTGCATCTTGTAAGTATTCAAATACTTCTAATGTATCAGTAAGTTCAATAGTTCTCTCTTCTATAGTATCCATAAAATTGCTTTCATCATCATTTATGTATGCTGTTACCTTAATACTATATTTCTGTCCCGCTTTTACATCAGTTGTAATATTATTTTCTGGAAACTCTGTATAACTTTGAGCTGTAGATAATTTGTAATAATATTTAAATTTTACATTGGCTTTATCTGGATAATTACTATCATTTTTTATCTTTTCAGTATTCAATTTTATTGAAGCTGCAGTCGTAGTAATAGAATTTTTAATAATTGGCGCATCCAATATATTTTGTATTTTTCTTGTATATTCTTGACTTTTTTTATTCTTAGTCGTCACTTTATAAGAATATTCAGTTGAGTTGCTATTAGTAGAAACAATATATGTTGTTCGCGCAGTGTTAGTTCCAATACCTTCAATTGTTCCAATAGTTAGATTATCTGAAATTTTTTCTATTTTATCAATTTTATCATCTATAGGTGCTGTGACAACAACTGTTATTTCTATATTATTTCCTTTAAACGCATAATTAATTTCTTCTGTCGAAACAGATATTCTTTTTCCAAATTCATTAATTTCTATTATTGAAGCTTCATTATTTTTCTCACCACTTATTTCCACATCATATTTTATTCCATTTATATCTACTATTGCAAAATAGTTCTTATTATCTGGTTCTACATTTATCACATTTTGTGATTCTCTATTTGTTTTATATGTATCTGTTGTCAAAAAGTCATTCAACGATACTCCATTTACAGCATTTTCCATCTTCCAATCTGCAAGCATTAAATTTACTCTTTCCCTTGCTTCTTCTTCAGCTGATTTTGCTTTTGCTGTTGTTGCTTTTCCTAATATTCCATTTTCTCCTGTTAACATTGCAATCGTTACACCTGCTAATATTAATAAAACTACTATGGTTATTACTAATGCAATTAGTGTAATTCCTCTTCTTTGTTTTAAATTAATTTTCATTTCATCCTCCTTAGTTTCTATCATTTCTTTTCATTGGTTTTCACTTTTTTTATATTAACATATCCACATACTTTTTTCAAGCTTTTTTAATATAATATATATTAACCTTCATTTTAGTATACACCATGTTCCAACCGCTTCTGGCAAGTCTTTAAATTTCATCTCTTCTTTGGTTACAGGATGAATTATAGTTAACTCATATGCCCATAATGCTATTTGTTTTCCTTTTCCCCTGGTTCCATATTTTTGGTCTCCAAATATACTATGATTGAAATTAGCTAATTGAACTCGTATTTGGTGATGTCTACCTGTATATAAATTTATTTTTACAAGGCTTAAATTTTTAACCTCATTGTATTTTACAACTTCATACTCTAATTTTGCTAATTTAGCATTCTTCTTTTCCTTATTTACTACTTTGCTTATATTATTTCTTTCATCTTTATACAAATAATCTTCTAATATACCAGTTTGTTTTTCAAACTTTCCATCTACCACTGCCAAATATTTCTTTTTAAATGTTTTTTCTCTAACTTGATTACTTAGTCTACCGGCCGCTTTTGAGGTTTTGGCAAATATCATAATTCCGCCAACTGGTCTATCTAATCTATGTACTAATCCAACATATACATTTCCAGGTTTATTGTATTTTTCTTTTATGTATTGTTTTACCAATGTAAGCATATCTATATCACCAGTTTTATCTGATTGAGAGGGTATATTAGGCATTTTTTCTACAACAATTATGTGATTGTCTTCATATAAAATTTTTAAACTACGCATATTTTCTCCCTTTTAACCATTTGTATTTATGTTGGTCCATTTTCCGTAAATTCCACAAGGCAAAATTAAGTTAGAATTTTCCATTGGAAGCCCTATCTCTCCTGACTCTAATTTTCCTTTATGTTTTTTTAGAACTGTTAGGCTTAATATATCTTCTAAAACCTTACTAGATATTCCTGTTGTATATGAATTTATTAAGAAAAATAATGGGTTATTTGACAATACTTGAGTACATAATTCTACTAGGTCATATATATTGTTTTCAAACTGCCAAACTTCACCTTTTGCTCCTCTTCCATATGAAGGTGGATCCATAATTATTGCATCATATTTATTTCCTCTTCTTATCTCTCTGTTTACAAATTTTACAACATCATCAACAATAAATCTAACTGGTTTATCTTGTAGCCCTGAAGAAACAACATTTTCTTTTGCCCATGTTGTCATTCCTTTAGAACTGTCTACATGACAAACCGAAGCTCCAGCATATAAGCATGCTACAGTAGCTCCTCCTGTATAAGCAAATAAATTTAACACTTTTATTTCTCTTTTTGAAGATTTAATTTTTTCTATCATCCAATCCCAATTAACTGCTTGCTCTGGAAATAGCCCGGTATGTTTAAATCCCATTGGCTTTATATTAAATGTTAAATCTTTATATTTTATTTGCCAACTATTTGGCATTTTTTTGTTAAATTCCCACGAACCACCACCAGATTTACTTCTGTGATATGTTGCATTTATTTCATTCCATTTTTTAGGAAAGCTTTTATCTTTCCATATTATTTGTGGATCTGGTCTAGATAAAATTACATCTCCCCATTTTTCTAGCTTTTGTCCATCTGCCATATCTATTATTTTATAATCTTTCCATTCATTTGCTAATTTCATAATTTTTTAGTAGCACAAAAAAATACTACTATCCTCCTTGTTTTTAGAATAGTAATATTTTATCATATTTAATTAATTTTTCCAAGGCTTTTTTAGATATAATATTGGATTATAATTATTATAATTTTTATCATTAAACATTTTGCAAAACTTTCATAAAATTATATATTAGGAAAAAATTTAAACACGAAAACATTATAAGAGCTATAATTGCTAAACTTATAATCTTGTGCATTTTTATTAACTGAATTATAGGTCTCTTTTTTTTTCTAACCTCTAACCTATCTAAATCATTATTGTACCTAATATTAAAAAATTCATCTTTAGCATATTCCATAAAAAAATCCCCCCATCATTATATATGTATATTCACATATATAATGATTTATGCTAGATTTTATAAATTTTCTAAAATTTTTTTTGCCAAGCCTTCGTTTATTCCTTCAACTTCGGTAATTTCTTGTATTTTAGCCTGTTTTATTTTTTCTACACTTCCAAATTTCTTTAATAATGCTTGTTTTTTTACTTTTCCAATTCCATTTATTTTATCTAATTCTGACTTTGTAATTTCTTTATCTCTTAATTTTCTATGGTACTGGATTGCTGTATCATGAACTGTATCTTGAAATTTTGTAATCAAGTTCTTTAGATTTTGAGAAATTTTAAGTTCATTTCTGTTTTCATCCATTAAAGCTCTTGTTTGATGTTTATCGTTTTTTACCATCCCAAATACAGGAATGTCTAAATTATATTTTTTTATTGCATTTTGTGTTGCTCTTATTTGTGTTATTCCTCCATCTGCAAAAATGACATCAGGTAATTTTCCAAAGCCTCCATTAGAACTTTCTATTGAATGTTTTAATCTTCTAGTTATTACTTCTTCCATACATTTGGGATCATCTTGCCCCAAAACTGTTTTTATTTTAAATCTTCTTGAAAGATTTTTCTTAATTACTCCATCTTGCATTACACACATTCCTGCAACTACAAATTCTCCAGACAAATTTGAAATATCGTATGTTTCGATTTTTCTTGGGAGTTTGTCCATTTTTAAAACTTCTTTTAGTTCCATTAATATTTCACTTTTGTCCTTTTGTTTGTTTTCAAGTGTAACTTTTGCATTATTTTCTGCCATTTCTACAAATCTAAGTTTCTCACCTTTTTTAGGGCTTTTTAATTCCACTTTTTTTTCAGATTTTGTTGATAAATATTGCTCAATTGCTTGTTTTTCTTCTAATTCTTCTCTAAGCATTATTTTATGTGGTATGTTTGGATTATCTAAATAATATTGTTTTATAAAACCTGATAGGATTTCTTCGTCTTCCATATCTTCTAAATTATTGTAAAAATAGTGTTCTCTTCCAACCATTTTGCTTCCTCTAACAAAGAAAATTTCCACACAAACTTCTAACTCTGATTTTGCAATTCCTATAACATCTATGTCATTTTCAGATATATTAGAAACTTTTTGCTTTTCAGAAACTCTAATAATTGCCTGTATTCTATCTCTTATTTGAGCAGCCTTTTCGTATTCCATATTTTTAGAGGCTTCTTCCATTTGCTTATTTAAGTCTTTAATAATTTTGTCTATTTTACCATCTAATAAATCTATTATTTCATTTATTTGCATTCTATATTCTTCTTTAGAAACAAGCCCAATGCATGGTGCTAAGCATCTTTTTATATGATAGTTTAGACATGCTCTTGTTGTAGATTTAAAATTTTTACATTGACGTATTTTATATTTTTGTTTTATAAAATTTACCATTTCTTTTGCAGCACCTGGGTTAGCATATGGTCCAAAATATTTTGAACCATCATTTACAATTCTTCTTGTAATTAAAACATTAGGGTAATCTGATTTAACATCTATTTTTATATATGGATATGTTTTGTCATCCTTTAAAAGAACATTAAACTTTGGCTTGTACTTTTTTATTAAATTACATTCTAGTATTAAAGCCTCTGCCTCATTATCTACAAC
>CAKPKZ010000103.1 GCA_934167435.1 uncultured Clostridia bacterium
ATATAAGATGGAGTACCTCCACCTATATATATTGTTGTAATATTATAATTTTCAAAATTAATACTTTCTATTTCTTTACTTAAACATTCTATATATTTAAAGATTAAATCTTTTTTATTTGAATATGAAACAAAGTCGCAATAACAGCACTTTTTCTTGCAAAATGGTATATGTATATATATACCTAATTCTTTTTTATTCAACTTATTTTACCTCGTTTGCTATTTCTATTATTTTTTTTAATCTATAATTAACCCCAGACTTTCCAATTGGCTTTTCTAATAATTTTCCTAATTCATTTAATGACATATCTGGATTTTTCAGCCTAAGGTTAGCAATCTCTTTTAAATTAGAATCTAACTTATTAAATCTTCTTTCTTTTTGTAGTTTTTTTATAGCTTCTATTTGTTCTACAGAAGCATTTATTACTTTATTTAGATTTGCAGTTTCACAATTTACTAGCCTATTTACTTTTCCCCTTATTTGTCTTGTTATTCTTATATCTTCAAATTTTAAAACTGCCTTATTAGCTCCAATTAATGCCAACAATTTTGAAATTTCTTCTCCTTCTTTTAAATACAATGAACATTTACTATTTTTATTTAATACCTTAAAATTCACATTAAATTTTTTACAAATTTCATAAATATATTCCAAATTGTATGTATTTAAAAACGCTATTTCTAAATGATATTTATTGTCTGGATTATTTATTGATCCAGATCCTAAAAAACATCCTCTTATTATTGCTTTTTGTTCTTCTTGTTTTAAATCTTCTTTTATAATAAATATTTGTCCTTGATTAATTCCTATAAAATCCAAATCTTTAAGCTTTACTAAAACAATAAAAAACTTCCCTTCAATCTCTATTTTATAGTCGATTTTTAAGTTTTCTAATAGCTTTCCAAATCTATTTATATTATATTGACTTTCTGTTGAAAATCTTATTGTTTTGTTCTTTATTATATTAGTATTAGAAGATATTAAATATCCTATTAATTCGTATTTTACTTGTGTTTTATTTGCTAAATTACTCATTCTACTTAGTTCTTCTTTTGTATTAGCCGAAAATGACACTTTATCATCCCACCTTTGTTATAACAATTCTATCATTATCATATAAATCTTTTTTTGAATATGTATTTATATATTTTTCTTCTTTAACTATTAGATCTATTACTTCTTGCTTCTGATCATATCCTATTTCAAAACATAAATATCCATTATACTTTAAAAATATATATGCATTTTTTATTATCTTTTTGTAAAAATCTAATCCATCCTCTCCTCCATCTAGTGCTATTAATGGTTCTTTTTGCACTTGTTTTTCTAATGTTTTAATTGTTTGCTTTTTTATATATGGCGGATTTGAAACAATTATGTCAAATTTATTATTTGCTAAATTATTGAATAAATCGGATTTAACAAAAGTTATTTTATTTTCTACTTTATTTATTTTTGCATTCCTTTTGGCAATTCCTAATGCCTTTTCACTTATATCTACAGCTGTTATTTCACTATTTTCTATATATTTTGCAAGTGAAACTGCAATTGCTCCACTTCCTGTACATAAATCAAGTATTTTTATTGAATTATTTTTGTTTGCAATTTTAATTACTTCTTCTACTAATATTTCAGTGTCTTGACGTGGTATTAAAACATTTTCATCAACAAAAAAATTCATTTTCATAAACTCTTTTACATGTGTAATATGTTCAATTGGAGTACCTTGCTTTACTTTTAATACATTATTAAAATATTTTTTTAATATTTCTTCATTTATTTCTTCATTGTCATGTACTAATAAATATTGCCTTGGTTTTGCTAAAACATCTTGCATTAATAATCTTGCTTTTAATTTTGGGCTATCTAAGTTTTCTCCTTTTAGCATTACTGTACCTTTTTCTAAAGCCTCTTTTATTGTCATATTACCACCTTCTTTTATTTTTTTATATTTTATCATTAATTTATATAATTGTCCAATTTTATAAACACAAAAAAACCCCGCCTTAGCCGTCAGATGCTTTGAATTTTTAAGGACCTGTTCCTACAAAACAGGTGGGTGCCTACCTAAATATTCCTGGGCTTCTTACTTTATTGTAAGCTTGCACGCCATATTTATGAGATCGGCCCCTCTTCGTGAGTGTTGGTTCTAAAAATTCTGTCTATACGCACTACGCAGGGATTTCTTTAATTATTATTAAGTTATTTATATATTACTATATCTATTTTTATTTTGCAAATTTTATATTTCTTATTTTAGTTTGTTTTTTACGTTATATAATATTTTATCTCATTAAATTATATATATTCCTCTTTTTATTATGTTTTTTATAATTTGCTTTTTATTTTTATTTGTGATAAAATTAATTAAATTTTATGGGTAAAAAGTACTTGTGTTAAGTTTCTTTTTACCTTTTGTTTTTATTGATTTTTTTCAATAAACCTCCAAGAATCTTGGCACATATCAGCTAATGTTTTTTCTGCAACCCAATTTAATTCTTCTTTAGCTTTTGCTGGATTTGCATAACATGTTGCTATATCTCCTGGTCTTCTTGATGTTATTTTATACTTTATTTCTTTTCCTGTTGTTTCTTCAAATGCCTTTACCATATCTAATACACTATATCCTGTTCCTGTTCCTAAATTATATATATATAGTCCTTTACTTTCTTTGTCCAATTTTTCTAATGCTTTTACATGTCCTTTTGCTAAATCTACTACATGGATATAATCTCTTACTCCTGTTCCGTCTGGTGTATTATAGTCATTTCCAAATACTGATAATTCTGGTAATATTCCAGCTGCAACTCTTGCTATATAAGGCATTAAGTTGTTAGGAATTCCTTTAGGTTCCTCTCCTATTAACCCACTTTCATGCGCTCCAACAGGATTAAAATATCTTAGTATACATATATCCCATGTATTATCTGATGTATATAAGTCTTTTAATATTTGCTCTATAAATAATTTTGTAGTTCCATATGGGTTTGTTGTTCCCCCAATTTTACATTCTTCAGTAATAGGTACTATTTCTGGGTCACCATATACTGTTGCTGATGAACTAAATACGAATTTTTTGCATCCATATTTTTTCATTACGTCTAACAGTACCAATGCCCCTGAAACATTATTTGTATAATATTCTATTGGTTTTTGAACTGATTCTCCAACTGCTTTATATCCTGCAAAATTTATTACAGCTTCTATTTTATTTTCTTTAAATACTTTTTCAAGTTCTTCTTTATTAGCATAATCCATTTCATAAAATTTAAAGTCTTTTCCTGTTATTTTTTTTATTGCTTCTAATGCTTTTGGTGTACTATTAGAAAAGTTATCTATTATTATAATTTCTTTTCCTGCTTTTAATAATTCTACTGCAGTATGACTTCCTATATATCCTGCTCCTCCTGGTAATAATATTGCCATAAATATCCCTCCTTAATTTTCTATATAATATCACTAAATAAAAAAAAGTACAATATTTTTATTGCACTTTTTTACTATTTATTTAGACCTTTTAGCTTTGTGTTTATTTTTCTGTATTATTTTAATTAATATTATTCCACCAATTATTATTGCTATTATAATAATTGGTATATATTTATTGGTTGTTGATATTTCCTTATTGCTAGAATCTTCATTAGTTACTTGAGTAGTTTCATTTTCTATAATATTGCTACTTTCTAATGTAGAATTTTCAAATTCAGAACTAACAGTTTCTACTTCTTTCTCAGATTCTTTTTCAGTTTCTTTTTCTTGTATATTATTTATTTTTATTGTATATGTTCTTACTGTACCTGATTCTGCTGTTACTTCTATTTTACATTCTGTTTTATTATTTTGTACTTCTACTTTTCCATTACCTTTAATTGTTGCTTTGTTATCATCTGAATTTGCTATTATTGTTATTTCTTTAACTTCATTTGAAATATTTAAATTATATTCTAATGTTTGTTTATCAAATTCAGGTGTTAATTTATATCCTTCTACCATTAAACTTTTTAAATAATTATTGGTTGACTTATTAACTATTTCTTTTTGTTCTTCTTTCCACTCTTGCTGACTTTTTTTAGTTTGTGCATCTGCTTCTTCATCTGTATAGTCTGCCATACTAGCATATATAGAATTAGTTCCCAATACTATAAATGCAATAATAGCTATTAATATATTTTTTAAAATTAACTTTTTCATACTTTTCTCCATTTTTATCTATATACATAACTTGATGGAACAAAGGCTTGTCTTCCATCTTCTAAAATTATTCTTGACCATTGTACCCAATTATTTCCTTCATTTCCTTTATATGTTGAATCATCTATTACTGTAATTCGTGTATAATCTGGCAAATAACCAACTCTACTAAATCCTGCAGTTGTACTTGGTCCTGTTCTAACATTTACTCCTCCTGATGATTGTGTTTTTACATATGCTGAATAATTACATTTTTTCTCGTCATTTATTTGTTTTAAATATTCTCCAGACATATATCCTACTTTTCCATCCTTAGTTACTACATACTGCCATGTTGAATTAATTCCTCTTTTTATAGATAGTAACACTGTACCTTTTTCTAGTCTTGCAATAACATTACTATTTGTTCCTGCTCCGTCTCTTAATGCTAAAGATGAACTTTCTGTATTTACAATTACATTCATAGGATATTCTTCACTATTTACTTTATCAGATGGTCTAGCAGATACTGTGCTACTCATATTTTCATATACTGGTATAATAAATGTAAGATTTGCGTCCATTTTTCCTGTTTTTGTATAATATGAACGTAAAGTTAAAGCTTCAGTATATGCTGCTGATAGATTTTGCATATATTGATGTGAATATAAGCTTGTTCCATTGGTAGAATCTATATCAAATTTATTCTGATATAATGTATTTTGATAATTTTCTAACCAATTGTTTTTTAAAAAGACTATTCCTCCTTCAAGTGCCTTTCTCATAGAGTCCCAACCATTTGCTTTTGCTTTTTTTAATGCGTTTGCTAGAACTTCATTAGTACTATTCCCAGATGCTCCAATATTAAATGGGTTATAATATGTTACTCCATTATTGTCCTTCATTCCTTTACTCGTAACCGAACCTGCTTTGCCATTTTCTTGAATTAGTCTTGATATAACATAATAAGGATCTGCATTTTTATTTTTACATGCAGTATAAATATCATTTGCATACTTTTCTAAAAATGTACCATTAACATTATTTTGTATTCCTTCTACACTTGATGCATTATTACATTGATTTACATCTAAAAATTGAAAAATATTACTTTCATTAAGAAAATTTCTTGGATCCATATAATAAGCAATTGCTTTGTCTGAAGCTCCGTACCATCCTGTGTCATATGATTTTGTTCCACATACAGAGCAAATCCATTCACTTCCTGATGATGTTGGAACTAAGTTCGCACTATGTATTGAATATTCGCCATAAACGGCTTCATTAAATTTTAGTCCTGTATACAAAAATTTGAAATTCCAATTAGGATGTGCTGCTATTAATTTTTCTATTGATTCTTTGTATCCTGGATATTTAGTTGTATTTATGCTTACATTATTTCTAACTTTTTCAAAAATAAATTTTTGTGCATTCAATCCATTTCCATCACACATTTGAATATTGGTAAAATTACTAGCTGATGCATTTGTTACATCCATATATAA
>CAKPKZ010000104.1 GCA_934167435.1 uncultured Clostridia bacterium
TAATACGCCTGTGTCATTTTTTAGTAATTCTTTCATTACTCTTTCTTGCTTTTTATTTAATTTATCATTAAATTTGTAATCTGTTTCAATTCCATTTTCTCTTGTGTCTTTTATTATTAACTTAACATTACTTTTTTCACATACTTCTTTTATTTTGTCCATACATCCTCTTGGTAATTTTAGGAATCTTTCATCTTCTTCAAAACAACTTATTATTCTGGGGGTTGTTTTATAAAATATTGGCACTCTTAATTTTTGTAACTCGTAAAATTTTGGGTTAGTAAAACTTGCTAGTCTTTTTAAATATGTTATTTCATTTGGTAGCAATTTTAATTTTTTTATATATATTTGATTATCAAATATGCACTCAACATTGTTTGTAAATATAGTACCTTTAATATTTTCCTTCTTAGGTATTTCGTCATCATCTTCTAATTTTTCTTCTATGTCTGGCTCTTTATAATCATCTTTTTTGTACTTATCTATAAATGCGTATATTTCGTCACTTTTCATTCTTCTTATATTATTTAAAATATTTATTTGATTTTTCTCTACTTCAAAATATTTATTCACAAAAACAGTATTTCCTTTTTTGCTACTTTCACCTTGAAAAGGTAATGCTATTAAATTTCCAAATCCACCTTTTGGCATTGTGTCTTGATTGGGAAATATTCTGTCATATGAATCCAAATCTAAAGATGCTCTTTCCATTGTTTTAGTTAATAATATATTTCCCATTTTTCTAGCAATTCTTGCAGGTATACTTTCTTCAAAAAATATCCATACATGTGCTCCATTTCCTGATTGTGATCTTTCTACATAAACTGGAATATTGAGTTCATCACATATATTCCAAAATTCAATTACATCTTTTTCATAGGTTTTTATCAAAATCTATTGCTAAGAAATTGCATAAATCTCCTGGCAGTAACGGATATATACCTATTGTTATCTTGCCTTGCAAATGTTTTAATATAATTTCGGTTGTCAGTGGTTCTAATATTCTATTTGGACATTCATTACATTTCACTCTTGATTTATCACATTTGTATGTACTAAATTCATTTTTACAAACTGGCGAATATCCTGACTTTCCTGTTTTATTGCTCGTCCATCTTTTTGCATATAAATCTGTTCTTCCTTTAAATACTTCCATAAAAATTTTTACTTTTTCTTCATTAGAAATTATTTTTACTTCCTTTTGTGAATCCTTGTTTTCTACTTTTCCATATATTTTTTCTTTTAGTTCTTTATTTTCTTTTTCTAGTTTTTCAATAAGTTGTATTAACTGTTCCTTTTCTAATTGTTCTAACACTGCTATCTCTCCCCTTTTTAATATTTCTATTTTACCATATTTCAGAATTTTTATCAAATTATGTAAATTCATCAGATTGTTTGCGTCCTCAGACTTGGATTATACCTTCTGTCTGAATCTGCACTTTCTGTGTGAATTTGCACCTTTTACCTTAATTGTCCATTATGCATGATTTTACGTCTTCATCATAACAAGGATATTAAAAATTTTCTTGATTGTTTTATTGTGGCCTTCGGGTTATGAGGGTATTATCAGCGATTTTTGAATTTTATTGAAATTGATAGTTTTTGCTTATATTTCAATGGTTTTATTGATTTATAAGTTATGTATTTTTTAGTGATTTTAAGTCAATTTGGGGTACTTTTGTCCCCATTGTGTCCCCAAGATTTTTAATTTTGTATATCACATTGACTAAAAGTTCACTCAATATATCGTTTTTATATATGTATATTAATTTTATAAAATTGGAGGATTGTTATGAATAATTTTAGAGAAGTAAATGATGATATTTTAAGAGAATGGATATTATTTAGAGAAGATGTACTTTCTTCTATAACTTGCGATGAAGATAGAAAACATTGGATTTATTTTGATGAAATTTCTGAAAAAATTTTAAGAAATGTACCAAAGGAAAATAAAAAGTATGTTCAAAAACAATTAGAAATACTAGATAATAATTTTCTTGATTATCTTGGATATTGGAATGAGAAATATTATAGAAATGGTTTTGTTGATGGTTCTCAATTGGTTATGGGATGTTTTGATGAATAGATAATAAAAAGAAAAAGAATGGATTTCTAAAATCCACTCTTTTCAAGCACCGTCCGAAGACTTCTGCCTCTTTCCTTATATATATTATAATATATATTTTTATTATATGCAATATTTTATAAAAAATTCTTTTAATTTTTTATAAATATCATTAATTTGTTTAATTTTTGAATATCGTTTGTTAATATTATTTGATCAAAAATATTTTTTGGTATTTTTCCCCTTAATTCATCTATTACTTTATTATAATCATTAATGAATTTCTTTATTTCATTTTTAGTACGCTTTAGTTTTTTTAACATATAACTAACAAAAATAATATAATCAGTAATACAATTAAAAAATATATCGCTAATTTTCATATCATTCATTATCATATTTTTAAATGTATTATTAATTGGATTCGTGTTAAATCTAGTATCAAAAATAACATTATTATGTGCTATAGCATTTCTTAAATCTTTCATAATAAATATAGATTTTTCCACTAAAATTCCTTTTGAATCATATGCAATATTAAATCCTATATCTTTAGCAATATCTTGTCTTATATTTAAGTCAAATGTTGATATAAGATTTCCAAATTCTCCTAATGTTATTATTTCAAATATACCCCATATTGGAACATTTTCATCATTTTTTAAATAATGAGAAACAATATTGTTATCTGCACTAAAAGCACTAGCTATTGCCATATGTATTCTATTATATGTATCTAATCTTTTTTTATAAGCCTTTTTATATTGTTCTCCTTGTGTAGGATAAGATTTGTAGCCAGTCATTATCTTCGAATATATTTCACTAAAGCTCTCTGTTTTTCCCTCCTGAATTATCATTTCTAAAACATAACTTTTTAATGCTGTTTCAATAAACATTACTTGAGGATAAAGTATAGATTTTACTTTATTGTCAAAATCTATTATTGACATTATTTCATCAAAAGATGAAAAATTAATTCTATTATTTGGCTTTTTTATATACCTATATCCTTTATATCCATGATAATAACCTACACACTTTAATTTTTGTTTATCTGTACTTCCATTGATTTTTATATTATGATTATTTCTTAAATATTTCATTAATCCATTTATTGTTTTTATATTTGACATTTTACACCAACCTTTTGCTTATTATATCATCATATTATTACAAATACAATTCATTTACTTATGTTATTTAAATAAGCTTTCAAATTCCAATGGCACTATATCCTCATATAATAAAACATACTGTGAATTTACTTGTTTATTACCATGGTAATGTCCAAAATACCACTTCTTAAATTCACATTTTTCTGATATTTTTTGTAAATAATCCGTTAAAATATCTTTTTTATATCGTCCTCCACCTAGCATAGCTTGTATAC
This sequence comes from uncultured Clostridia bacterium, assembly GCA_934167435.1. Classification (GTDB taxonomy): domain Bacteria; phylum Bacillota; class Clostridia; order TANB77; family CAG-508; genus CAG-269. The sequence continues at coordinate 3,456 of CAKPKZ010000104.1, forward strand.
TTGTTGAACAACAATGAGTTATAATATAATCCACTTTATAATTTACTTTTTCTAAATTTTTTATTCCATTTGTCATTTCCTCATTAGTAGGTAATTCTAAATCCCACCATGAAAAGTCCCTTATTCTAAAATAAGCTCCTCTTTTTCTATACTCATATATTTTCTCTTCTTCATCTAAATTCAATATTCCATCTTGAACATCATGTGATGATGCTCCACCAAATATAAAAAATGTATTTCCATCTATTTCAAAGATTTCACCTCGCATAAGATGATATACTGATGGTCTTACTTTATGTACTTTTCCACCATGCCATTCTTCTACTGGATAATCATTATATAATCTTGTATAATTTTCATGATTTCCATCTACAAACAAAGTAGTAAAGTTTCTTTCATTTAACCAATCTAACCAATATTTTTCTATACTACTTTCTTCTTCAAAAGTCCATACACCTCCAAAGTCACCACAAATAATAACATAATCATTTTTTGTCATTTCTTTTTGTATCTGAAATTTATCCTCTTCAAACCTAGAAAAATTAGCATGAGTATCACCTGTAATATATACCATATGTTCTCTCTTCTTTCTAAAAGAATTTATAATTAATCTTGTTGTTGAAGTATTTTCTTTTCTAATCTATGTTCTAGCTGATATAAAGTCAATCCATCATCTACATTTTCTCCTAAATCCTTTAAAGCTTGTAATACTATTTGTTTTTTTGATGGATTACTATTATTTGGTATTTCTAAATTCGTATCTTTTTCAAATATACTTAAAGTTCCTTGTTCACTTGTTCTTGTATAATAACTTTTACTTGTCAGGCTAGAATAAAATTCAATATCTTTAAAATGATGTCTGTTAATTGACATTTCTCTAATTTCATTAGCTTCTTGTTCTTCTTTAATTTCATGCTCTGTTGCTTTAATTAGATGCAATCTCTCTTTTGTTCCAGAGATTTCTGCTATGCTTTCAAAAAGTGAATATGCTTGTTCTTTTGTCATTTGAAAAAATTCTCTTTTTCTTTCTCTTCCGTTTATATTATCTATACTTCTTAACTCTGGGTTTATTGTGTCAATCATGCTATGAACTTTCCTATCTTCTAATTTATGATACACATCATAAACAGCATATGCTCTAAATCCAAATGGTACTGCTGAAGAAGCATTTAAATTCCTTAGTCTTTTGTTTATATCATCCGTATAACCTATTTTAACATATTCAGGAAATGATGGATTAGTCAAAATATATATGACTCCTTTTTTATCCATATATATCCTCCTTTTTCATATTATTTATAAATTTTTCTTCTTTTATTATTAAGTCACTTATTATATATTTTCTATCTGAATTATTTGTATATGGTGTTAGTTTATAAGAAAAATCTATTTCTTGTTCATAATAATTAAGTAATAAATCTTGATAAGATACTTTAACCTTAAAATGATAATCTTCATTTATAACAAAAAAGCCAACAAATGATAAATTTTCTATTTTATCTACTTCTAAAATGTAATACTTCTTTTCTATCCTTTCATTCATTATATTACTTTCAATATTAATCTTTACGTTTCTTGCAGAACCCAAGCCAATATTTTTTATAGCAAAATCAATATTTCCTATGGTACCATCTTTAATATTTGTATTTAAGTCAATCCAATTATCACTTGAATTTTTATTATCAAATTCATAAGACATTAATGGTATATTTTGTATTCTATTATTCTCTTCGTTCTGTCTATTATTTGACTCAACTTCCTTACTTGCCACAAATAACGCTATTAAACCACCAATAGCAGCTGATATAATTGATGATATACAAGATGTTATAACAGTTAACCAATTTTGAGTATCTATATTATCACTTATTTTTAGTTTAGTTGGTAAATTAAGTCTATCAATATAATATATAATAAGAAATATATCTGTTATTATAATAAAAATACTGTATAATACTTTTCCAAAAGTTTCTTTTTCCTTATCTATCTGCTTAAAACCCCATTTATTTAATATAATCATTGATAAAACAACTAGTGCAATTTCTAATATCATAATTTATCTATACCACTCCCATAAATTCTTCATCTAATATCTTCTTACGTTCTTTCCAATCAGGCATGAATATTGTAATAAAATTATAGAAATTCTTACTGTGATTTTGATGCTTAAAATGTGACAATTCGTGTAAAACTACATATTCTATGCAACATATTGGT
>CAKPKZ010000105.1 GCA_934167435.1 uncultured Clostridia bacterium
TTTCCATCTCGGCATTTTGTATTTGATTATTTAAAAAATTTTCTGTTATATCTATTTGGCTAATTTGCCCTTCTACATCTGTCATACCTAATAATTTTGAAAGCATTTTTATTGCATTTTTATCTTCTTCATTTAAATTGCATGTATTCTCTTCTACTGCTTCTTCCCATGCTTTACTTGCTGTTTTCTGCTTCATTTTATTTATTGATTTTACAAAAATTTTGGATATATTTGGCGTTGAATTTTTAGCTATGTATTCAAATATTTCTGGTAACGGTTCATATGTAAATTTTATTTTATTTTTTAATATATTAAGTGCATTTTTCATATCTTGCAACTCTTTTAATCTATATATATATTTATTAGAAATATTTTTTCCTAATATACCTGCAGATATTAATATAAGTAACAACATTATATATTTTACAATTATCATAATAAAAACACCTTGTCCTTTTATTTTTTAGTATTATATTCATTAAAAAAATTTTTAGAACTATTATATAAAAATAATTTTTTCAATTTGCTTATTTTCTACTAATTCATATACATCTTTGTTATTTTTTACATCTTCCAAATTATTTCCATGCATAGTAAATATACCTTTTACTCCGAGAATTTAATGCATTTTCAATTGCTATTACGTCTTCTTTTGACCCTATTTCGTCACATGCTATAATTTCTGGTGCCATTGATCTTATAAGCATTTTCATTCCTGTTGATTTACTTACATTGTCAATTACATCTGTTCTAATTCCTATATCGTTTTGTGGTACTCCTCTGTACATTGCCGCTATTTCTCCTCTTTCGTCTACTACCCCACAAGTTTTTCCTTCAAAATTTATTTCACTTATTCCGTTGCTTAGTCTTCTAATTGTATCTCTAAGTATTGTGGTTTTACCTTTTCCAGGTGGCGAAACAATTAAAGTATTGTAAATTGTATTTTTTTCAAAGTCTATAATCTCTTTTAAAATTTTATTGCTAGCATTAAAAACCTGTCTTGCAATTCTGAAATTTAAACTAGTTACATATTTTATGTTTGTTACCTTTTGGTTTTCTACTACAACTGTTCCTGCAATTCCTACTCTATGTCCTCCTTTTATAGTTAAGAATCCTTCACATATTTGATTTTTATATGCATATATTGAATTTTCACATAGCTTTTCTAGTGTTTGCAATATTTCATTTTGACTTACAATATATTCAAGCATTATACTAGATTTATTTAATTTTAAAATAATTGGTTTTTCACTTCTAATTCGTATTTCTTGTAAATTATTTATTATATTAGTATTGCCTTCTATTGTATTGCTTAAAACATGTTGAATATTAAATGGTAAAAACTTTATTATGTTATAAATATCATCCATTTTTATTCTCCTTGTAATATAAATTTTTGATAAACTCATAAAAGAAGCATATATTAATTATATTAATATATGCTTCTTTTATTTTATTTAGAACTATAATTTTAAATTACTCATTCCAATTATGATAAATATTTGCAACATCATCTAGTTCTTCTAATCTTTCAATTAGTCTTTCCATTTTTTCTCTTCCATTCTCATCTAAGTCAACAGTTGTTGATGGAATCATTTGAACTTCTGCTTCTAAAAATTCCAATCCATTTTCTTCTAATTTTTCTCTTACTTCTGCAAAATTACTTGGTTCTGTTATTATTTCATATATTTCGTCTTCTGAATTAAAATCTTCTGCTCCTGCATCTAATGCTAACATCATTAACTCATCTTCATCCATATTAGTTGTTGTTTTATCTATAACAATTATTCCTTTTTTGTTAAACATATATGATACACATCCTGATGTTCCTAAATTTCCTCCTGCTTTATCGAATACATGTCTTACATCTGCTGCAGTTCTGTTTTTATTGTCTGTAGCCGCTTCTACAATAACAGCAACTCCACATGGTCCATATCCTTCATATGTTATTTCTTCATAATTTTCATTACTTGTTGATGCCTTTTTAATTGCATTGTTTATTGTGTCGTTTGGCATGTTTGCTGCTTTACATTTGGCAATTACTGATTTTAATTTTGAGTTTCCTGCTGGGTCTGGTCCACCTTCTTTTGTTGCTATTAATAATTCTCTTCCTAATTTTGTAAATATTTTTCCTCTTGCTGCATCAGCTTTTCCTTTTTTTGCTTGTATGTTGTGCCATTTACTGTGTCCTGACATACTCTTACCTCCTCTTTGTTTTTTATTGTATTTTCAAGGTTTCTATCCTTTATCTTATAATTTTCGTCTTTTATTGTATCACATTATTTCATATTTGTGTAGTATTTTTCAGAGATTTTTAAATAAACAATTTATATATCTATAAATTTCTCCCCAATTACTAACTTCTTTTAAATAACTATTTTGTTCTAGTTTTTTCATTTCTTTATCTCTAAAATAAATTACTTTTATTCCATTTTCTGATAACTTTTTACATACTTCATATGAGTCATCTATCATAATATCTATATTTTCTTTTTTAGCAGCTTCTAATTTGTCTACTTGTTTCCAATAATATTTATCAAACGAAAGATTAGCTTCTTTAAATTTTTCCATTGCTGTCTCTTGCATTTCTTCTATCATTCCACCTCTTGCTGATATTATAATAAACTCATTGCCTTCTTTTTTTAACATATTAATTACATCTTTTGCTCCTGGTATTAATGGAGCTTGTTTAGACAATTTTAAAAAACTACTATTTACAAAGTTCATTCTTTCTTCTTCTGTCCAATCATATCTGTTTCTTAAGTATTGCTCATTTCTATTTATAACTCCATTCTTTCTTAGTTCTATAAAATCATATAAATCTCCATAAGTTTTTAGTACTCTTTCATAATCTAATATTACTCCATCTATATCTATGCCTATTTTCATTTATTTTTTCTCCTTTATTTATTTTATTATTTCTGTACAACATTTACTTTTAAGCATATTATAATATTGAATTTTTTAAAAGTCAATTTTTCAACTAGTTTAATATGTAAAAAAATAAATGTTTTTAAAGTATATTTTTCTAATTTATTTATAAAAAAACTCTGCCAAAATTTTATTTTTTGACAGAGTAAACTATTACAATGTAATAATTTTTTTGTACACAGAATCTGCAACCTCATGTTCAGACATATTTGTTGTGTCAACATATAATATGGGTGAATCAATCTTTTCGTAGAACTTTTTAAATTCAGCTTTATAGTTCTTTAAAAAATTCTCCTTAGAAAATGTAACTGGACCACCAGTATTCATTCTCCTTCTAATTGATTCATCAATATCTACGTCAACCACGTACAAATAGTCTGGCTTTACATCATAAAACTCTGCAAACTTTTCCATAAAGTTTTTGATGTATTCAAAGTACTTCTCATTTTCGTTTTTATACATTGTTGCCAAAAAAAGCTGATTATAATAACCTCTGTCTAATAAGATAAAGTCCACATTAGACTTAAAGATTATTTCTAAACTCTTTTGCAATGTTTCCAACGTAATCCAAAGATTTTGAGCAATATCTCCTTTAGGAATTACATTTGGAAGAAGTTCAGCAGCTTCCTGCATGATAAGTGCATTAACATTATTGTTTTTTACATATTTTTTCATATTACACAATAATGTTGTCTTTCCAGAATTAGGTAACCCTGAAAATTCAATTACAATTGGCCGTTTCAATGTAAACAGAGCCTCCTTTTCTATGCTTAATATATTGAATTATATTACATTATTTTGTAAATGTCTATATTTTTTTTAAATTAATCAATCAACTCAGAATCCTGAAAAACAATTATATTATCAATATTTTTTATAACGTTTTTTAAAATTGCATTATCATCATCTATAAAAACTATTTGCTTATTTGTTTTTACATTCTTTAAATAATTTGCTTTTATTTCAGGAGAAGATGTATTATCTGTTTCTTGTTTCGAAATTATAATTCTATTTTCCCTTTTAAAAAAAGGTGCATATTTATCTAGCCATATATTCTTTTCTTCTATTTGAAAGTTTTTCCTGCAGATTGATAAAATATATAATTCAACATTAGGAAGTGCATTTATTTTTTCAAGCTTATTTATGTTTTCTTTTAATGGTCTTTTATTAAGAAAATCTAAAGGTTTTCCAACATCATATGAAGAAATAACTCCATCCATATCTACAAAAATTACTAATTCTTTTTCACTTGACAAATTTTTTATTAAATTATAAAAATGCATTTTTAAATCTCCTATTCCTTATATAATAATTAAATTTTATAATATTATTTATTTTTTATACCAGCAACAACCCCCATTAGAATTTCATGTCTAAATATACATATTTATTCATATCATAAGACAAATTATTTTGAATCATTTTATTAGCTTCACTATTAATTTTAGAAATTCTATTCATATTTACAAGTGGATCGATATATCTTATCTTTGCACCATGATGTACGTAATAAACATTTTTTGGTGGAGTTAGAGAAGTTAATACTGCTTTTGACTTTCTCCACAGATTAAATATATCCTTATATTTTGATTTTTCTATAATTTTTATAATGTCTAATTCTCTTAAAGTATATAGATCTTCTCTTCTAATTTCATCCTCATCATTAAGTTTTTTTAAGATATCAGCTATAAACTGCATTGAATATATTGTTCTATCTTCTCTATATATAACCGATAATCTGCTTGTCATTTTTACAAATTCTATTGCAATTTTTTCACTTTTGAATCCTAATTCATCTATTCCATTCTCATCTTTTTGAATATATACATCATTATACATTTCTTTTATTTTATCAATATCTACCAATTTATATGTTAGCAAACCATTGGATAAAGAATATTCTAGTCTATCTGCTGAGAGTTGCGGTGTAGCATTATCTGCTATTGGATAAATATGGTAATTATCAATTTCGTTTATCTGTATATTATCTCTTTTTAAAAAATTCATTATTTCTTCAGAATTTTTAATTATTTCAGTAGTCAAATTTTCAGTAGATTCTTGAGTCATATAATCACCATCAAGAAAATCTACACAGTGTTTAAAAGCAGGAGTAGCAATATCATGAAATAGACCAGATAAAGTTTGTTTTTTATCATGAGTAAAATGCCATATAATTAATGCAACTGCAATTGAATGATCTAGGCTAGAAAAAAAGAAATTAGATTCAAATAAATCCGAATATATTGTACCACAAGTTACACTTATATATTGTTGTGATAATAATTCTTTAGTATTTATATAATCATTAAGCCACACTGGAAAAATTGGCTCTATTATTCTTAAATACTCTATTATTCTTTTATCTGCTTTTTCCAAATAATTCATAAAATCAAACTCCATATACTTATTTAATATTCATTTAGGATTTATGGTACTGGCTTCCACGCACTATTTCAACATGATATTTATTAGCAGTTAGCATTATATCACATGATAGACATAGAATCAAGAAGTGGATCCTCCCCTACCAAAATTCGTTTGTGTCAAGTAAAAGTAGGCAATTTTTTTATCTTTTTTTCTAATCCTTCAATGTCAATTGCTTCAACACTTTAT
>CAKPKZ010000106.1 GCA_934167435.1 uncultured Clostridia bacterium
ATATATGACAATACTATAGATACGCCTTTGTTAACACTAATTACTTGCAATAATAGTAATAATAGAAGAATTGTTATAAAAGCAAAAATAGAGAACTAAGTTCTCTATTTTTAATTATATATTTCTATAATCACTTATTTTTTTATAAGCATATACTGCTGATATTCCACCAACAACTACTAATACAACTACTGGTAATGTGTCACTTAAACCTGTTTTTGGTAAATTTGTATTGTTATATAAACTAGAGTTTGTATTATTTGTATTACTGTTAGTATTGCTTAAATTTGTATTTAAATTTACGTTTGCAGTATTACTACTATTTGTATTTCCTGGATTAGTATTTGTAGTATTAGAAGTATTTGCTGTATTTGAGCTGTTTCCTAATAAATTTGTTAAATCTAAATTTTCCTCTACATCATCTGCAGCTAATACATGTGTTGCAATAAACACAATTGACATTAATAATATAGCTACTAAAATTAATTTCATTACTTTTGATTTTTTCATATTAATTCTCCTTTAACTTTTGTTCTGATATTATTTTATACTTATTATTTGCATAAGTCAATACTTTTAATTGCTTTTTTATTTTTCATTTATGTTACAATTTTATTACAAATATTACACATTAAATTTAAATAAGACAATATCTCCATCTTGCATTATATATTCTTTTCCCTCTTGGCGAACTAATCCTTTTTCTTTTGCTGCAACCATTGATCCTTCTTTCATTAAGTCTTCAAAGGATACTACTTCTGCTTTTATAAAACATCTTTCTATGTCTGAGTGGATTTTTCCAGCAGCTTGTGGAGCTTTAGTTCCTTTTTTTATTGTCCATGCTCTTACTTCTGGTTCACCTGCTGTTAAAAATGACATTAATCCTAATAAATCGTAACTTTTCTTTATAACTTTATCTAATCCTGATTCTTCAAGGCCTAAAGCTTCTAGCATTTCTTTTTTATCACCATCATCTAATCCGGATAACTCCTCTTCAATTTTTACGCATAATGGTATTACTTCTGCATTTTCTCTTGCAGCATATTGTTTTACTTTTTTTACATTTTCATCGTTTTCTGAATTTTCTATTTGCTCTTCAGAAACATTTGCAATATATAATATTGGCTTTGTTGTTAATAAAAACATATCTTTTATTAATTCTTGTTCTTCTTTAGTATAATCAATTGCTCTTGCAGATATTCCTTTTTCTAAATTTTCTTTTATTTTTTCAAGCAAGTCAATTTCTTCTTGATATTTTTTATCTGCTTTTAAATTTTTTCTTGCTTTGTCTAATCTTTTATTTACTGTTTCTATATCGGCAAATATTAATTCTAAGTTTATTGTTTCTATGTCTCTTATAGGATCAACACTTCCATCTACATGTACTACATTGCTGTCTTCAAAGCATCTTACAACTTCAACTATAGCATCTGTTTCACGTATATGTGATAAAAATTTATTTCCAAGTCCTTCTCCTTTACTTGCTCCTTTAACAAGTCCTGCTATATCTACAAATTCTACAACTGCGTGTGTTGTTTTTTGTGGATTATACATTTTTGTTAATGCGTCTAGTCTTTCGTCTGGTACTGGGACAACTCCAACATTTGGTTCTATTGTACAAAATGGGTAATTTGCACATTCTGCACCAGCTTTGGTTATGCTATTAAACATAGTACTTTTTCCAACGTTTGGAAGTCCTACAATTCCTAATTTCATTTAATTTTTTCCTCCTTAAAAATTATTAATTTACACCTTTTTTGTCTTTTATTTCTTCTAGCACTTTTTCTATAAATTCCTCTATACTTATTGTTCCTACATCTGCCTTACTTCTTGAACGTACTGTAACTTTATTTTCTTCTTTTTCTTTATCTCCAATAACTAGCATATATGGAATTTTTTCCATTTGTGCCTCACGTATTTTGTAACCTATTTTTTCATTTCTACTGTCATATGCAACTCTAATTCCTGCTTTTTGTATTTTTTCTAATAATTCTTCACAATAATCATTTTGTTTTTCACTTATTGGCAATATTTTTACTTGTGTTGGAACTAACCATAAAGGTAAGTTTCCTTTTGTTTCTTCTAATAAGAATGAAATAAATCTGTCTGAAGATCCTAGTATTGCTCTATGAATTACAACAGGTCTGTGTTTTTGTCCATCTTCTCCAATATATGTTAAATCAAATCTTTCTGGAAGTGCAAAGTCTAATTGGCATGTTGGAATTGTAATGTCATGTCCTAATGCTGTTTTTATTTGAATATCTATTTTTGGTCCATAAAATGCTGCTTCTCCTTCTGCCTCGTAAAAATCAATATTTAAATCTTTTAGTATTTCTCTTAATTGACTTTCTGCTGTTTCCCACATTTGGTCATTATCTATGTATTTAGATTTTTCTTTACTTCTTAAAGAAAGTCTAAATGCAAAATTTTCCTTTGGGAATCCGAAGTCTTTCATATATACTTCAAATATTAGATTTAATACTTTTCCAACTTCTTCTTTTATTTGGTCAGGTCTTACAAATAAATGTGCATCATTTTGACACATTTGGCGAACTCTTTCTAATCCGCATACTGATCCTGAATTTTCATATCTAAAGTCATGTGCTAATTCTCCTATTTTTATAGGTAAGTCTTTATATGAATGCATTGAATTTTTATATATTAGCATGTGGTGTGGACAGTTCATTGGTCTTAGTACTAATTCTTCATTGTCCATTTGCATTACAGGGAACATGTCTTCTTTATAATGGTCCCAATGTCCACTTGTTTTATATAATTCCACATTTGCAAGAGATGGTGTGTAAACATGGCTATAACCAAGTCTTAATTCTTTGTCTTGAATATATCTTTCAAGTTCTCTTCTAATTGTAGCACCATTTGGCAAATACATAGGAAGACCTGATCCAACTAGCGGATGTGTCATAAATAATTCCATTTCTTTTCCTATTTTTCTATGGTCTCTTTGTTTAGCATCTTCTAAAAATTGTAAATATTCTTCTAATTGACTTGCTTTTGGGTAAGAAATAGCATAAATTCTTTGTAACATTTTGTTATGTTCGTCACCTCTCCAATATGCTCCTGAAGATGATAATATTTTTATTGCTTTAACCTTTCCTGTGCTTACTAAATGTGGTCCTGCACAAAGGTCTGTAAAATCACCTTGTTTATAGAAACCTATTTCTTCTCCTTCTGGTAAATCATTAATTAATTCTTGTTTATATGGTTGCCCTTCCATTAATTTTAAAGCTTCATCTTTTGGTAAAACGAATCTTTCTATTGGTAGATTTTCTTTTATAATTTTTTTCATTTCAGCTTCTATTTTTTCTTTGTCTTCGTCTGTAAAAGGCTTTTCTACATCAAAATCATAGTAAAAACCATTATCTATTGAAGGACCAATTGCAAATTTAACACCTGGAAATAATCTTTTTACAGCTTGTGCCATAATATGAGATGTTGTATGCCAATAGGCCTTTTTTCCATCTAAGTTAGAGTCAAAAGTATTAATTGTCAAATTACAATCTTTTGTAATTTCATATCTTAAATCTTTTACTTCTCCATCAACTTCACCACAAGTTGCAACTCTTGCTAATCCTTCACTAATTTGTTTTGCAACATCTAATATAGTGCTATTTTCTTTTACTTCTATACTAGATCCATCTTTTAATGTTACTTTAATCATATAAAAACCTCCTTTAAATTAAAAGCACCCCTATGGATACTTTTTTATACCCATAGGAGTGTATTATTTACACGGTTCCATCCTATTTTTTTCTTAATTAAAGATTATAACGTATCTTAATCGTCTAGCTTGTTCACTAGAAACTTGAAGAGTTAGTTTTCAAATATGTTTTCTTAAGTTGGCTTCCAGCCTATGACCAACTTTCTCTGTAAGTAACCTTTATTTTACTTTTCTCTTACTTGTCTTTGCTTATTTCTATATAATTTTAATACCTTTTTATAAAAAAGTCAATAAAATTATTTACTTTTATATTATTTTACTGTATAATTTTATAAGTTGCTTCTATAGCTCAGTTGGTAGAGTGCAGCCTTGGTAAGGCTGAGGTCACGGGTTCAATTCCCGTTGGAAGCCCCAAAAAAAGCAGTGTTTTACACTGCTTTCTTTTTATTCTAACATCTTTTTTACAACATCACTTATTGTTTTCCCATCTGCTGATGCACCTATTTTATTCTTAGCCTCTTTCATTACACTTCCCATATCTTTCATTGAACTTGCTCCTGTTTGTGTAATTACTTCTTTTACAATATCTTCTATTTCTTCAACAGTTAGTTGTTTTGGCAAATACTTGGCTAAAATATCTATTTCCTGATTGTTTTGTTTTATTAAATCTTCCCTTTGGCTTTTTTCAAAATCTTTGGCTGCATCTTTTCTTTTTTTAGATTCTTTGGCAATAATTTCTATTATTTGTTCATCTGTTACTTCTATTGCTTTATCTTTTTCTATTTGTAATATAGCAGATCTTATCATTTGTATTGTATTTTTTCTTACTAAATCTTTTTCTTTCATTGCCTCTTTTAAATCATTTAATAATTTTTCTTTTAACATTTTAATTCCTCCATTTATTTTATTTTTTTAAATTTTGCTACAAAAAATCCTTCCATATCTTTTGAGGGTAATATTTTTAGTGCCTTTTCTTGTATTACTGGTATAGAATCTTTTATTTCTATTTTAGTATCTATAAGTTTTAGTTCAAAATTTTCTAAAGCCCATTGTACGATATTTTCATTTTCTTCTTTATTTAAAGTGCATGTAGAGTACACCATTATGCCTTTAGTTTTTAATGCATTGTATGCACTTTTAAATAGTTTTTTTTGTATTTTTGTAAGCTCATTTACAGTTTTTAACGACCAACCTCTGTAACTTTGAACATTGTTTGCACTAAATCTTCCTTCTCCACTACATGGTGTGTCTAATAGGACTTTATCAAACTTTTCCTTATAATTTTCTCCTATTTTCTCTCCTCTACCATTTATTACTTCTACAATATTTGCCCCTTGATTTGCAACATTGTATTTTAGTTTTTCATATCTTATTTTGTCTAATTCGTTTGCTAAAATATAACCTTTATTTTCCATTAAGCATGTCATTTGTGTTGTTTTGCTTCCTGGTGCAGCAGTCATGTCTAAAATGCTTTCGCCCGGCTTTGGGTCTAAAACAAGTGGTGGTATCATACTTGATAAACTTTGAATATATATATATCCTTTTTGATAAATATCTAATTTTTGAATTTCTTTTTCATTTGCGTTTTTTATTACTAATGCATCTTTATACCATAACACTCTTTCAAATTTTATATTTCTTTCTTTAAAATATTTTAGTAAATCTTGAATGTTGTATTTTAATGTATTTACTCTTAATGTGGTAAGTCTTTTTTCATTTATTCCTACTAATATTTTATCTACAGTTAATGGTGTAAACATTTCATATAGTTTTTCTACAAATTCTTGTGGTAATCTATTTTTTACTTCTTGAATTGATAACATACTACTTTTT
>CAKPKZ010000107.1 GCA_934167435.1 uncultured Clostridia bacterium
TCATAAGTGTCTTTACATTTTTTTATTTTATTCTATTTTTTATGTTTACTATTTCCCCAGAAAATTTAACTCATATAAATGTTATTGTGTCATTTAAATTTTTATTTACATTACTCAGAAAGTTTACTATCTCCTGTTTTATAATCTATTTCTATGCCTGGCTGCACATTATAAACATAAACATTAAAACATATTTCTTTTCCGTTATCTTCTACAGATTTAGCCTCAATCTGAACACCATTTGCAACTAAATTATCACCTTCAAAAACAGGGGTTACTCTATATAAAACATGTTTATCTGGATTAGCTTCTAAATATTTCATAACTTTCAATTCAAAAGGAAGCATTCCTTCTGTATTAAAATACCTTGTACCTGTTATAAGGTTCTTCTCATTGTCGTTTTCTGCAGATAACTTATATGCAATTAAATGGCATCTATTATATAAATATTTTCCATTTACCAAATCTTTACTATATTGTTTTGACTTCCACCCAGATGGTTCAACATTAGAAATGGATTGCCTTTTTTCGTTTTCTTTTGGCATTGTTTCTTTTCCTACTTTTGCAAATGCAACCCCACATCTTCCAAGACTATCTAAATTGCTATATTCCTCAAATGCTTCTTTTTTTAAATCTTCTTCACTAAAATTAGGAATATTATTGTTTATAATGCAATATGGCTCATTACTGTATTTAGGTATGTTACCTAAATTATAAGATGCCTCACTAGATTTAATGTTTGCTATATTTTCTCCATTAAAATACATAAACACAGCAATACAAATACCTAATATTAGTGTTATTATTTGTTTTGTATTATAATTAATTTTTCTTTTCTTTTTCATTTTTTTAAATATTTACCTTCTTTTTTAGTTATTACATCTCCTATTTCAAAGTCTGGATAAATCTCTTTATACAATTCATAATATCCATTTTCTTGTGTGTCTTGCATATATATTTTTCCGTCTTTTATCTGTGTAATAATATAATCTCTTCCTTCTTCATGTTTTAAGTTAAAATATAAATTTTCTAAAATTTCAAATGCCTCATCATTTTTTACATCTATTTCTCCATTATATATATTACATTTACCGTCACTCATAATTATTTTGTTGCCCAACTCCAATTTTAAAAAATCTAATTTATCCATATTGTATATTTTATTATTTATTCCTTTCTCATGCAAATTTTCTAATGTTTCTTTATTTATTGAAATGTATACGTCAAAATTATATCCATCTTTAATGTCTAAAACTTCTACTTTTTCATTATTTATATCTGTAATAACATATACTTTTCCTTCTTCTAATTCTTGAATATTATTATTCATTTTATGTTCGTTTCTAATTTCTTCTATTTCTTGTTTAAATTTATTTACATTATTGTTTTCTAAAGTATTTGATAATTCCTTAATAAAATTTGATACTAACTTTCCAAAATTATTATTTTTTGAATCATCTTTTTCTAGTTTATTAAAATTCCATAAATTCATTATAGAACTTATCACCTCCTGCTTATATTATTTTGTAAATAATGTTTTTATCTTTTTTATTAAATAATGACTACCACCTAAACTATTGTCTTGAACATTTTCAACCATACTTACAATTAACATATCATTTCCAGATTGATTATTAATTGTAAAACAATTGAACCACCCTAATGTTCCACTTTCATTGTCTTGGCTAGATGTTTTTAGTTCTGCTGTACCTGTCTTTCCAGCTATTGTTAATCCATTAACCCTCATGTCTTTTGCTGTTCCTTCATTATTTTCTACTACTTGAATCATATCATTTTTTATAATATTTGCAGCCTCATTACTAAATACATTTTCTTTTAGATATTCTGTTTTGGAATTTTGTTTGTATTCTATATATGGTTTTAACATATTTCCATTATTGGCAAATGCAGAATATATTGATGCCATGTGTATTGGATTTACTAAAATATCTCCTTGTCCATATCCTGAATCTGCTAATTTAATTTCTGTAGAAATTTTGTCAGAGTTTGAATATTGTGACTTTTGTAATGTTATAGGAAAGTCTATTTGTTCATTAAATGCTAATTTATTTAATTCATTACAAAATGTTTCATTACCAATTTGTAATGCAGCTTGTGCAAAGAAAATATTATCAGAATGTATAATTGCATTTTCTATATTTTTAGCTCCATTATAAGCTGTTAAAGTTGTTACATGGTTGTTTCCCCAACTAGAATCTTTTTGCCAACTTAGTCCTGAATATGAAAATGTTGTATTTGTATTTAATTTTCCAGATGTAAGTCCAATTGCTGCTGTTATTGGTTTAAATGTTGAACCTGGACAATAACGCTGAGAAAATCTATTATATAGTGGTTTATTTGAATTATTATTTAATTCATTCCATTTTTCTGTTGTTATTCCTAAAACAAAATCGTTTGAATTATATGATGGTGTACTTACTGTTGCCAATAATTCACCTGTGTGTGGATTCATTACTACAAAAAGTCCTTTATCATTTTTTAATTCATTATATAACTGTTTTTGAATAGCGCTATCTATTGTAAGTTTTACATCTTCTCCGTCTTTTTTATCTTGTTTTGCTAATTGCTTTAATTTATTAGATTGTTCATCTTCTATATAAATTTCTATTCCATCAATTCCTCTTAGTCTATCCTCATAAGCTTTTTCTAGTCCTGCTTTTCCTATAATGCTACTAGAATTGTAACCTTTTTGTCCACTCTCCTCTAATTCTTGTGCACTAATTGCTTGTACATATCCAATTAAATGTGCTGCTTCTTCTCCTAAAGGATATACTCTAGCTTTGGTACTGGTAATTTTTATACCTGATATTTGTAGCAATTTTTCTTTTAAATCTACATTATCTTTTGCAACTTTCTTTATAGGTACAAATGTATCTTCTTTTACATATGATGCAGATATTTGCTTATTTATATATTCTGTTGAAACACCTGTTAATTCTGAAATTTTACTAATATTTTCATCTTTGTTTTCTCCTAATTTTCCGAGGCACAATTCCTACTGTAGAAATTTCTCCATTCTCCGCAAGTTTTTGTCCATTTCTATCTAATATTTCTCCTCTTTGGGATGATATTGTTGAAACTCTTACTTTGTCTGTGTTTCTTAACTCTGGAAAAATCATACTAGATGACCAATTTAACTTATATTCTTTATTTTCTTTAACTAAAGTTGCTACATTGTTAAATTCTATTATTCCGGCTGAAGTTCCCATATTTTGGGTATATGTTATTTCATTTTTATCACTTTCTTTTTTTAATTGTGATATATCTATTTTTATATTGTATGCATCTATTCCTTCGTAAATATTTTTATTTCGTTTTATAAAGTCCTCTTGATTTATTTGTTTTTTTGAAAATTCTGTAAGCATATTATACATCTCTTCATATTTTTTTTCATTTATTAATGCTATATATGTATTTAATGTTTCTTTCATTTGCTTTTCTTCTTTATTATTTAATATAATTATGCTAAATATTGTAACTAATACTATCACTATAATTAGTACTGCAATTATTATTATTTTTTTATTTTTATTCATTTTATCTACCCCCTATGGCATTATATAATATTTCTGCATTTTTTCATATATTTTTTGTAAAAAATTTTATTTTATTTCACCTAAAAAAGAAACCAAAATAACTTTGGTTTCTTTTGAGGTCTTATTCTTCTGAATAATCGTAACCTTCCCATGATTGATAAAACATATGGTTACCAATCTGAATTTGGTTTACGATATCGAATTTCCCCTCATCATACGTGTATTCCGGTGCATAATGGAAAAATGCTCCGTATGTACCAAAATACAGTTCAGTTGGATCTGAACCATTTAAGGCTAGCTGAACAGCTTCTCTTACAGAATCTGTTATGTCTTCTTCTGTTACATATCTCCAGCCTTCTGGTGAGTTCCACTGAGGAAAATCGTCATAATACTGTCCTTCTTGAAGAAGCACTTCTATAACGCTGTCTGGGAAATCTGGTGATTCTACCCTATTCAGAACTTCTGCTGCAATGGCAATCTGTCCTGTCAGACCTTCGGTTGTTCCAGCTTCGGCAAACGTTATTGCCTCCAGCCAAAATCTTTCTTCATCAGTTACCTGCCAAATGGCAATTTTGTTTAAAGATAATTCTTCAGGATAAACTTTAGCCATTTCAATTTTGCTAGCAACTTCTGGCTGTTCTTCTTCTGCCATAGCACTGGATATTGCTATCCGCACTATTAGCAAAATAGCTATTACTACCATAACCTTTGCCACTAATGCAATTCTCTTCTTCTCGCCCATTGTCACATGTCGTCTGTCCATTTTTTTGGACCTCCTTTAAATTATTATACCTATATTATACCACTTTATGTCTATTTTGTCTAATTATTCATAATTTTTTATATTTAATAATATATTTATAAGAGGTGAATCCTTTGATTATAAAAAATTTAAAACTAAATAAAAAATTAATATTAATTACTATAATTATTTTTACTTTAATTTTATCTTTAATATATTATTCTGCATTTGCAAATAATTTAGGAAATAAAAATGAAAATATTAATAAATCTTTTATTAAATGGGTAGATTTTGGAATTACAAGTGAGGCATTAGAAAAAACCGCCAAATTAGACATAAGCTCTCATAATTCTGATTCAAAAATAAAATATAACTGGATTGAATTATTAGCTTATTTAGCTTGTAAAAATGGCGGCAATTTTAAAAATTTTAAACAATCAGACCTAGACAGTTTAGTAGAAAAATTAAATTCTGGGCAAACAATAAAATCTTTAACTCAAAACATGAAATATTATAATTATTATTTTGAAAGTTATAGTGCTGTACTTAGTCAATTTATTGGATATTATTATATCGAAACCCCAAATAGCAATGATTCTACATCAATACAATATAAATACGGAATAAAATCCTTTCTTCCTATAGCCAAGAATTACGGTTTTAGTCATTATGATGATTTCGGCAACTCTCGTTCTTACGG
This sequence comes from uncultured Clostridia bacterium, assembly GCA_934167435.1. GTDB lineage: Bacteria > Bacillota > Clostridia > TANB77 > CAG-508 > CAG-269. The sequence goes on from CAKPKZ010000107.1 coordinate 5,000, forward strand.
ATTTAAAAGAACTCATCTTGGCAATGATTTAATGGGAAGCATCGGTACTCCTATTGTGGCTGTTGAATCTGGAACTATAGAAGCTTGTGGTTGGAATCAATATGGCGGATGGCGAATTGGAATTAGAAGTTTTGATAAAAAACGTTATTATTATTATGCACATCTTAGAAAAGACCATCCATATGCTTTAAACCTTCAAGAAGGTCAAACTGTATTAGCTGGTGACGTAATTGGCTATTTAGGAATGACTGGCTATAGTACCAAAGAAAATGTAAATAATATTAATATTCCACATTTACATTTTGGAATGCAACTAATTTTTGATGAACGCCAAAAAGAGGGAGTTAACCAAATATGGATTGACGTATATTCAATTATAAACTTTTTAAAGAAAAATAAATCTGAAGTATATAAGGC
>CAKPKZ010000108.1 GCA_934167435.1 uncultured Clostridia bacterium
TAGCAATACTCCGTGGGGAAAAATTTTATTAGAAGATGCAAAACAAGAATTAATAGATGATATTGTAATTTTAAAAGATATTCATAAATCATTGCAAGAGGATGAAAAATTAGAAAAATTTGAACAAACAATAGCTCAAGACATAAAACAACTAGAAATATTACAAAACAATTTAGAAAACTGGGATAAATCATTTGAAATTTATAGTAACATAAATTTTTCAACATGGCCACGAAATAAAGTAGAATCAGAAATAAAAGAAGAAGCTAAGAAAATTAGAGATGATGTAAAGAAAAAATTATCTGGTAAATTAAACAAAATTTTTATTTGTAACTCAAAAACAGCAAATGAAGATATATATAGTACATATAATACACTAAAAAATTTAGAAGACTTAATATTAGAATTTCAAACTAAATTTTTTAAAAAGAAAAGAGAAAAGAACATTGTAGACTTTAATGACATTGAACATTTTGCATTAGAACTTTTATTAAAATTAGATGAAAATGGTAAATTAGTTGAAACTCAAGTTGCAAAAAAATATCAAGAAAAATATGAAGAAATAGCAATAGATGAATACCAAGACAGCAATTTAGTTCAAGAATATATAATGGGAGCAGTGTCTAAAAAAAATAACATTTTTATGGTTGGTGACGTAAAACAAAGTATATATAAATTTAGGCAAGCTATGCCAGAATTATTTTTAAGTAAATATTATAAATATTCTAATATAAGTGAAAGAAAAAAGGGCGATAATCTAAAAATACAATTATTTAAAAACTTTAGAAGTAGAGAAAATGTTTTAAATTTTACAAACATAATATTTGAAAACATTATGAGTAAAGATTTAGGAGATGTAGATTACACAAAAGAAGAATTTTTAAATTTAGGAGCAGAAGATTACGAAGACCTAAATCAAGATTTAAAAGCAGAAATTGATATTATAGATATAAAAGAAGATGATGAAACTAATATTAATAGTTATGAAAAAGAAGACCAAGAAGAACAAATAATGCCAGAAGAACGAATAGAAAATATTGAATTAGAAGCTAGATTTGTAGCAAATAAAATTAAAGATTTAATAAAAAATAAATATCAAGTTTTTGATAGAAAAACAAAAAAGTTTAGAAATGTTACTTATAAAGATATAGTAATATTACTACGTTCTACAAAAGATAAAGCAAATGTATTTGAAAGGGAAATTATAAAATTAAATATGCCAGTTTTTTCAGATACTTCTCAGGCATATTTAGACTCTATAGAAATAGAAACAGTAATGAGCGTATTAAAAGTTATAGACAATCCAATTCAAGACATACCACTTGTAACAGTTTTAAGATCAAGTATTGGTAATTTTAATGATAATGAACTAATGACAATACGTTTAACTGATAAGCAAGACAACTTTTATACTGCTATGAAAAAAGCACAGTTAAGTGTAGATAATAAATTGAGAGAAAAAATTAACAGTTTCTTAAATCAATTAGATACTTGGAGAAAAGAAAAAGAATATTTAGCACTAGATGAACTTATATGGAAAATAATTTATGTAGATACCAATTTTTATAATGATGTTTTAAAAATGCCAAATGGTATATTAAAACAGGAAAATTTAAAAATGTTATTTGAGCGTGCTAAACAATACGAAAAGGTTAGTTTTAAAGGAGTATTTAATTTTATAAAATTTATAGATAAAATTAAATTAAGCAGTGGAGATTTAGGATCTGCAAAATTAATTGGAGAAAATGATAATGTTATTAGAATTATGAGTATTCATAAAAGTAAAGGATTAGAATTCCCAGTAGTATTTTTAGCTAATACAGGAAAACAATTTAATATGCAAGATGTTAAGCAAGATGCGATTTTGTTAAATCAAGACTTAGGAATTGGTGCGAAATATATTGACTATGACTTGCAAGCGGAATACGATACTTTAACAAGAGCAGCTGTAAAAAACAAGATAATAAATGAGAATATTTCAGAAGAAATGAGAGTTTTATATGTAGCGTTAACAAGGGCAAAAGAAAAATTATTTGTTACATCTGTACTAACAGATGCTAAAAAACATATTGAAGATTTAAAGGTTCAAAAAGAAAGATATAGTAAAAGTAATAATAAAATAAATACTATATTAATAAAAAAATGTAAAACATATATAGACTGGATTATATTAGTAGGTTTATATGAAAAGGGAAATATAGAACAAATATCTAATTTCAATGTTTTGAAAAAAAGAGATATAATGCAAGAATTAAAAAATACTAATATAGAAAATGTTAAAACAATAGAAACTGAGAACAAACCAAATAAAAAAGAAGAGGAAACAAATAACATATGGGAATATCCATATATTATTGATACAATTATTCCGACAAAAACTTCTGTGACCAAATTAAAACAAGCAAATATCGATACAATTAATTCACAAATAAATTTGGCTAAACCAGAATTTTTAAAAGAATCAGAACAAATAAAACTTACTAGTGCCCAAAAAGGAACTTTAATTCATTTATGTATGCAACATTTAAATGAAAAAGAAGAATATGACATAAATAAAGTTAAAGAGTTAATAAATAGTTTGAAATTAAAAGGAATAATAACCGATATAGAAGCTCAGAATATTAATCCTAATAGCATACTTAAATTTACTAGAAGTGAAATATTTAAACAATTAAAACAAGCAAAGGAAATCAATAAAGAAAAGCCATTTTATATTACAATACCAGCAAATCAAATAGATGAAAAATACTCTTCACAAGAAGTATTGGTACAAGGAATTATAGATTTGTATTATACCAATAAAGAAAATGAGCTGGTGCTTGTTGATTACAAAACAGATTACATAGAAAATGGGAATGAAGAAGAATTAATAAGTAAATATAAAACACAGTTGAATTTATATAGAAGAGCTTTAGAAGAAGCACTAAGAAGAAAAGTAGATAAAACATATATTTATTCTGTATATCTTGGAAAAATATTGAAAATAGGCTAAATATCTGCTATAATATATAATATGATAAAAGAAATGGAGAATAAATAATATGAGTAAAACAAAGAAAATATTTAAATATATATTATGGATAATTGTATTTTTTATATTATCAGAATTATTAATAAATGTAGGATTAAATTCAACATATAAACCAATAGAACAAAAAAGTTCGATACCACAAGTTAATGTTTATCAAGCAGAGGCAACTCTTGTAAATGGAAGAATACGAGGAATCATTAACAATACTGGAACACCGAATATACAAGGAAAATATTTAAAAGTAGATATTTATTCTGCAAGAGATGTGAGATTAGGAACAAAATATATTAACTTAGCAAATGTAGAACCAGGAAAGACAGATTCGTTTGAAGTTTTTTACAAGTTACAAAACTCTAGTTATTATAACATTAGTATTGTAGATGAAATGGAACAAGTTGACGATAAACCATTTTTTTCTCAAGATTTTATTCAACAAAAAATAATATATTGGGTATTACTAGCTATAATATTAGGGTAAAAAAAATATCGCAAGGAGAAATTAAATTCTTTCTTGCGATATTTTTGGATTTACATTTAAAGTTTCATTATTTGTATAAATAACCATACCAGGTTTTGAGTTTGAAGCTTTTTTTACATATTTAACTTCACAAAAATCAACAGGAACATTGGAAGAAGAACAAGCTTTACTGTAATAAGCTGCAATTTGGGCACATTTTATTAAAATGTTATAATCTGGCATAGGCGAATTGTTTAACTGAAGTATAACATGGCTTCCATGTATATCTTTAGTGTGGAACCATATATCAGATTTTTTTGCATATTTTAATGTTAAATAATCATTTTCTTTATTATTTCTACCTACTAAAACAGTAAAATTATCAACTTTATATTTTATAGGATTGAACGATACATTTTTATTTTTGCTTAATTTAGATTTTTTTAATTTATATGATTTTTTGCTTTGCTGTTTAGTGTTTTTAAAAATTACATTTTCAGAAATTTCTTCATAAATATCTAAAACGTCTTCAATATTTTCACTTTTTTGTAATTCGTAAACAATGCTTTCTATATAATCTAATTCTTTCATAGTTTCCTGCTTTTGCAATGTTACAATTTCTAAAGTGTTTTTTAATTTATTATACTTTTTAAAATATCTTTTAGCATTTATATTAGGTAAATATTTTTTATCAAGAGGTATTGATATTAAATTATTATTATCATAATAATTTTCAACTTCAATAGAGTCTAAATTATATCCAGGTAATTGGTACAAATTAGCAGTAATTAATTCACCATAAAGTTTGTATTTATCCATGTTTTTACACTCTTCCAATTTTGCATTAATATTATCTAAACGAGTAGTATATTTTTTTAATTTCCCAAGTATTAATTTTAAAACAGAATCTCTATAGACTTTAAATTGCTCTAAAGTTTCTTTTTTATAATAAAAGTCATCTATAAAAAAATTAAGACTAAAAGCAGAAGGAGCAGTTGTAGTAGCCGATAAAAAATAATCTTTTTCATAGAACTGAAATTCTAAGTTTCCAGAATCTATGCTATTAATAATATTAACTATATAATTATATAGTTTTTCTAAAGAATCAGTATTAATTGTTAAAATATTTAACTTATAAAATATTGCGTTTATAAATGCTTTGCATATTCCATTAAAAGTGTTAGAAATAGTGCTTGCAATATTTTTAGGCGTTAATGAATCTAAATTTTTTAAATCTAGTTTTAATAAAAAATCGCTAAAGTTTTGTACTTCTAAAAAGTTTTGTTTTGATGTGGTAGGGAATACATACTTTACGTGTGGTATTATATTTCTGTAAGAATCAGATTCACTACGTGTATGTCGTAAACTATCAATAATAGTATTAGTATCATCTAATAAAATAATATTACTATGTTTTCCCATAAGTTCAATTACTATTTTTTTACTTATTAAATCATCAACATCGTCAAAACCTTCAAATTCTAATATAACAAGTCTTTCTAAATTAGAAGTAATTACGTTTTTTATATGTAATCCTAAAATATGCTTTCTTAAAAGCATACAAAAATTAGGAGCAACTTTAGGGTTTGCCTTAGAATGGGTGGTAAGGTTTAATCTACAATTTTGTGAATTAATACATATATTTAATGCATAGTTTGTTCCATGCAAATAAAAACCTAGAACAATGTCATTTTTGCTAGGTTGAAAAATTTTATCTATTCGTGCTCCAGGAAGACTTTGTAGTTC
>CAKPKZ010000109.1 GCA_934167435.1 uncultured Clostridia bacterium
TTCCTCCTATTGTTTTTTCTGATATAGTTACAACATAATATAGTTGTCCATTATTAGTAACAAATCCATTTTCATTACCTTCATCTTTAATGCTTAACTCACATGTTGTTGCATATACAGTGCTATTAAAAAATAAAATTCCAAATATTATTATAAAAAACATAAACATAATATTACATTTGTAATTCTTCATACTATTTTTCTCCTGTTTTCTTTAATTTTATTATAATAGCAATGATTATTGCTATTATAATAATTGTTATTAAGATTATGTTAACTTTGAATTGTTTTCCTATTAATAAACATTTCTCTTCTTTTTTAAAATCAACATTACTACTAATTGTTGTTAAAGTAATTTTTTCATTTATTAATTTAACGTTTTCTTTAACTTTAAACTTAACTTTTATTAAATTGTTTTTTTCTCTTCCTTTTAATGTATTTATAATAAAATTTCCATCTTTATCTATAGTTACATTTGATATATCTTCACCTATATCTACTTTAGCTAATTCTTCATAATACTCATCTCTTATTAATTGAATCTTTTCTTCATTAAAGTTTAATTTACATTGGATTGTAACATTGTCCTCAGCAGATTCTAATTTAATTGTAACGCTAAATTCGTCTCCAGGGCCTATTTTTGTTAAATCATCTTGTGTATACATTTGTACTTCATTTGCATTTACTGTCGTATTTGTAAGTAATATTATAGCAATATTTATAAATAGTATTATAAAAATTTTTTTCATTTTATTTTGCTCCTAATTCACTATATTCTACTAACATTGCAACATAATTCATAAGAAGAGCACTGTCACTTGTATCTATAACTCCATCGTTAACTACATCTGCAGCCTTAATTTGAGTTTGTGTTAATGGATTTGCGTCTTTATTCATTATATACATATTTAATGCAACTACATCTGCTACATTTACTTCTCCATCTGAATTAACATCTCCTAATTTATATTCATAATTAATTGCACTTGCTTGTTCCAATTGTACTTCTGAATATCCATCGTCATTGTAATCTGTTTTGTATAAAACTTTTGCCATTTCTATGGCGTCATATAAATCAACTTTTCCGTCTCCTGTAATATCACCTTTAGTTGTTTCTATAGTCTTCCCATTTGGTAATAATGACTTTGCTATTTCTTCAACGTCTGTTAAGTCCATAAATCCGTCTCCATTTACATCTCCTTGTTTGTCTTTTCCAACTTCAATAAAATAAGTACTTGATAATAAAGCTGATCTATATTTATATGGTGAAGTACTGTCCTTTTTTTTGCTGTCTAATGTTCCATTTTCTTCATTTAGTGCATTTATTATTGTGGCAACATCATATATATCTACTTTTCCATCTCTATTAGCATCCATTCTTCCACTTAGTGCCCCTCCCTTTGTTGTAAATTCTGCTATAAGTTCTGCATCGTATCTGTCTATAATTCCGTCTTGATTAACATCTCCATTAATACCTTCTGGAACTTTAAAATATGCTGTATTATTAGTATCTCCATTATATAACATTTGTGTTATGGCAATTTGATCGTATATATCTATTTTTCCATCACCATTTATATCGCCTTTTTTGTCATTTTTTGTACTTAATGTTTTTATTTGAAAAATATCATCTATGTTTATAATTCCATCTTTGTTTACATCTGCTTTATTGTTTCCTGATAGTTTTATGTACAACAAGTATGCTGGATTTTGTGTTTTTAATGCTTTTTGTATACATTCTTTGTCTTTATTATCTTTTCTTCCATCTCCGTTTATATCCTGATATTTGCTAACGTCTGTTATTAAATAGTCATGCATATTTATAACTTTGTCTTCGTTTATATCCCCATGTAAATTCATGTTGTTTACTTTTATAAAATTAACATACATAAGATCTTGGTTATTTATTGCTTTTTTTAAATCTTCTATGTCTGTGTTATTTGCTACTCCGTCTCCATTTATATCTTTTAAATTTTTAGTTAATTCTTCAACATCTAAACTGTCAACTCTCAAATCTCCATTTATGTCTGCAATTGTATCTTTTTTTACTAAAATGAATTTTTCAACTTTGCTTATTTCTTTGTTTTTTACTTTATCATAATTCATAGTAGTTGTTGTATTTTCTTGTATGCAATCTATTTTTCCTCCTGTTATTGATTCGCATGTAATTGTTTTTTCACAGTCATCTACATTATTTATTTTTATTTTATATGTTAATGATTTTCCTTTATTATCACAGGCATAATATGCTAATTTTCTTGTTTCTTCACCAATTTTTACTTTTACTATAGGTGCTTTTTCCACTTTTACTGCGTTATCTAGTTCTATATTTATATAATAAGTACCATGCTTGTCCATCTTTGATGTAATATTTGTTGCATTTACTGTTATTGGTGTTAATTGTTTTGCCGGTTCAGGAATTTCTACATTTTCTGAAGAATAGTATGGATTAGTTGAATTGTAACTTTCATTCATAATATATGTTTCTGAATTTTCTGTTTCTCTTTTATATTCTGTAACCATACGTGAAAAACTTCCACTATAATTTTTACTACTATAATTATAGTTAATTGTAACTGAGTATCCATAAGTTATTTCATATATATCTTTTTTACTATCTGAGTATTTTAATCTTTTTGATATGGTTTCTAAATGATTACATTTTATATCTTTTATTCTACTAGCATTAGATCCCACTTTTGATTTTGCATCAATTATTGCACCTTCATATGCACTTGTTTCAGCTTCTACTTTTGTAGTATTGACTAACATTATTAGTAGTACAATGCTAATAATAACCTTTAAAATTTTTTTAATCATTTTATTTTTCCCCTTTTATTAATTTTTACAGTATTATTTTATTTTAACCAAAATTTAAAGTCAATATTTTTTCTATATTTAATATAAATGTAACACAATTGTAATATTTAATATTTTTTATAAAATAAGAGATGACAATTTTTTAATAATTGCCACCTCATTATAATGTGATACATTTATAATATTATATTTTTTCTACATCAATTTTTATATTTTCTCCATTTATATTTGTATCTATATAGTTTTGTCTTGGTTTATTATATATAATATCTACTGCAAGGGTATCATGTTTAATTTCTTCTTCATGTTTTTTTATAACATTTTCTATTACAGAGTTATTATCAACATATAAATTAATTTTATCTAGTACTTCAAAACCTTTTTCTTTTCTCATGTTTTGAACTTTAGATAATACTTCTCTTACATAGCCTTCTTCTTTTAATTCTGGTGTAATGTGTGTGTCTAATACAACACCTATTTCTCCTTCACCTGCAAATGCAAATCCGTCTTTTCCATTCATTGTTATTAATAAGTTTTCTGAATTTAAACCAATTTGTGTGTCATCTATTTCAATATATTCTACTCCACCCATTTTTACTGTGTTTGCTAAGTCCATTTGATTTTTCTTAGCTATTTCTTGTTTTATTCTAGGAATTAATCTTCCGTATTCTTTTCCTAATACTGGTAGATTTGGTTTAATTTCAAAGTTTACGTAGTCTGACATTTCTGCTCCTAGTTCAACTTTTTTTACATTTAATTCTTCTTTTACAATGTCTGAATAATATTCTGGTAAAGTATCTACAGATATTAACATTTCTGATAATGGTTGTCTGTTTTTAATATTTACTGAATTTCTTGCACTTCTTCCTAGTTTTACTATTGTGTATGCTAAGTCCATTTCTTGTTCTAATTTCTTGTCAACTTCTGTTTCATTGTATTCTGGCCAAGAACATAAATGTACACTTTCTGGTGCTGTTTTATCTAATCCTACAACTAAGTTTTGATAAATTTCATCTGTTATAAATGGTACAAATGGTGCTGATATTTTGCTTAGTGCTACTAATACTTTGTATAATGTTACATATGCTCCTATTTTTTCATCTGTTAATTCTTGACTCCAAAATCTTTCTCTGTTTCTACGTACATACCAATTTGAAAGTTCGTCTGTAAAACTCTCAATTTGAAGTGCTGCACTTGTTATATCATATTTTTCTAGTTTTTCGTCTACTTCTTTTATTAATGTATTTAATTTTGAAATTATCCATTTATCCATTATATTTGTAATTTTAAAGTCATTGTATTTTAATGGGTTAAATTGGTCTATTTCTGCATATAGAACGTAGAATGAGTATACATTCCATAATGTACTTAAAAATCCTCTTTGTGTTTCTTGTACATTTTCTAGTCCTAATCTTGTTGGTAACCATGGACTACTGCATGTATAGAAATGCCATCTTGTAGCATCTGCTCCAACTTCGTTTAATAATACCATTGGATCTACTCCATTACCTTTTGATTTTGACATTTTTTGTCCTTTTGAGTCTAGTACGTGTCCTAATACTATACAGTTTTCAAATGGCGTTCTTCCAAATAATGCTGTTCCTATGGCTGTTAATGTGTAGAACCATCCTCTTGTTTGATCTATTGCTTCTGATATGAATTGCGCTGGGAAGTTTTTCTCAAATAAGTCTTGGTTTTCAAATGGGTAATGTAATTGTGCAAATGGCATTGAACCAGAGTCAAACCAGCAGTCTATAACTTCTTTTGCTCTTGTCATTTTTTTACCACATTTTGGACATTTTAAATGTACATTATCAATATATGGTTTGTGTAATTCGATATCTTCTGGACAGTCTATTGCTTTTTCTTTTAATTCTGCAATGCTTCCAATACATTCTTGATGCCCACAATTTTCATCTTCACAAGTCCAAATTGGAAGTGGTGTTCCCCAATATCTATCTCTTGAAATTCCCCAATCTATTACGTTTTCTAAGAATTTTCCAAATCTTCCTGTTCTAATTGTGTCTGGATACCAATTTACTTTATTATTGTTTTCAACTAATTCATCTCTTAGCTTACTCATTGCAACAAACCAACTTTCTTTTGGATAGTAAAGAAGTGGTGTGTCACATCTCCAACAGTGTGGGTATGAGTGCATATGTTTTTCTTTGCTAAATAGTTTATTTTTGCTTGCTAACCATTTACAAATATCTTCGTTACAATCTCTAACAAATTTACCTGCCCATGGTTCTACTTCTTGCACAAATTTTCCTGACTTATCAACTAAGTTTACAAATGCAATTCCATTTTGTTTTGCAACCAAACTGTCATCTTCTCCATATGCTGGTGCAATATGAACAATTCCTGTACCATCTGTTAATG
>CAKPKZ010000110.1 GCA_934167435.1 uncultured Clostridia bacterium
CTTAAATCTAATTAAATTATATTAAGTGTTTAAAAATATTGAAATCTAAGGAAATCCCCAGTTAAAAAAACTCATACGACAAACTATTTAGATTTGACAAAACAAAATAAAAATAGTATAATGTACTTATTGCCAAAGGAGGTATATGATTTTTATGAAAAAAGAAGAAAGAGCTTCATTTTCTATAATTAAAATCATTTGTGTAAGCATAATCCTTATATTAATATCAGGTATAGGTGTTATGGCTGTAAGCACAAATTTAAATGATGTTAAAATAATATTACAAAATGGATATGAATTAACAGCATTAACATCAAAAACAAAAGTATCAGAAATATTAGAAGAAAACAATATTGTTTTAACAGAAGAAGAAAAAGTAACACCAGGGTTAGACGAAGAAATAACAGCAGGTACAAGCATAAAAATAACAAACAAAACAGAACAAGAAATACAAATTGCAAACATATCAGAAGAAGGTGTAAAAACATCATTAGAAGATTTACTAAATAATTACGCACCAATAACTGAAAAAATAGTTACAGAACAAATTACAATACCATTTGAAACAATTACAAAAGAAGCAACAGGTACTGGAACAGAATCAAGAAACAAAGTTTTACAAAAAGGTCAAGAAGGTTTAAAAGAAATAACATATAAAATTAAATATCAAAATGATGTAGAAATAGAAAAAATTGTTTTATCTGAAGTTGTTGTAAAACAACCAGTAAATCAAATAGTGCAAGTTCAAAAAATTACATCAAGAGCATCAACATTACCAAGAACTGCAGCTACATCAACAGTAGCATCATCAAATGCTATAACATGTAAAGTAACAGCATATTGTTCATGCAAAAAATGTTGCGGAAAAACAAATGGTGTTACTGCAGCTGGTACAAAAGCAACAGCAGGACGTACAGTAGCAGCATCTTCTAAATATAAAATTGGTACTAAGTTAAATATTGGTGGACATATATATACAGTTGAAGACAGAGGTGGAGCAATTAACGGAAATAAAATAGATATATATGTAAATTCACATTCAGAAGCTTTACAATGGGGAGTAAGATACTTACCAGTTAGTGTTGCACAATAAAAAAGGGCGATTCATTTATCAGTATTTGTTAAATGAGTCGTTTTAATTTTATAAAAGATAATGTAAAAATAAAAGGAGTAAAAATGTCAATTAATATAAAAACAGGTCTTACATCAAAACAAGTAAAAGAAAGAATAGAAAAAAATTTAGTAAATTATGATACATCTGTTCCAACAAAAAGTATAAAAAGAATTTTATACGAAAATTTCTTTACATTGTTCAATTTTTTAAATTTAATATTGGGAATAGCAGTGTTTAGTGTAGGTTCATACAAAAATATGTTATTTTTAGGAATTGTAATTATAAATACTGCAATAAGTACAATCCAAGAAATACATTCCAAAAAAGTTATTGATAAGTTAGCACTTATGTCTGTTTCCAAAGCTAATGTAATTAGAGATGGAAAAAAGCAAAAAATATCTATAAACGATTTGGTATTAGATGATATTATAGAATTAAATACAGGTGATCAAATAGCTACAGATTGTATTGTTTTAGAAGGAGAAATAGAAGTTAACGAATCGTTCATAACAGGAGAACCAGATTCAAGAATGAAACAAAAAGAAGATAAAATTTTATCTGGAAGCTATATTGTAAGTGGAAGGTGTGTAGCACAAGTTGAGCATATAGGAGAAGAGAATTATACTGCACAAATATCAAGCGGAGCAAAATATATTAAAAAAGTCAATTCGGAAATAATGACTTCATTAAATAAAATAATAAAAATATTAACATTTGCAATAATTCCAATTGGAATATTGTTATTTATAAATCAAATAAGATTGCCAGACATAACTTACAAAGAGGCTGTTGTAAAAACAGTAGCAGGAATTATTGGAATGATACCAGAAGGATTAGTTTTGTTAACAAGTACTGTACTTGCAGTTAGTGTAATAAGGCTTTCTAAATCCAATGTATTAATTCAAGAATTATATTGCATTGAAACATTAGCAAGAGTAGACACATTATGTTTAGATAAAACAGGAACTTTAACAGAAGGAAAAATGGAAGTTAAAAACTATATATCATTTGAAAGCAACAAAAGTGAAATGGAAAATATTTTAGCAAATATTGCAAATTGTTCAGAAGATCAAAATCAAACAATAAATGCAATTAGAGAAACATTTAAACAAATTAGTAATAAATTTGAATCAGACTTTAAAGTAGCATTTTCATCAAAAACAAAATGGTCTGGAATTCATTTTAAAAAATATGGGACTTATATTATAGGGGCACCAGAAATTGTTCTAAAAGAACAATTTAAAAATTACGAAAAAGAAATTAACAAATATATAAAAGATTATAGAGTATTATTGCTTGCACATTCAAATGAAAATATTGAAAATAAAGAGTTGCCAAAACAAATAACACCAGTAGGAATAATTTTAATATCAGATAAAATTAGAAAAGAGGCATCAAGTACATTAAAATATTTCAAAAAACAAGGTGTAGATATAAAAATAATATCTGGAGACAATCCAGTAACTGTATCTAAAATTGCAAAGCAAGTAGGAATAAAAGAATATGAAAAATATATAGATATGTCAAAAGTATCTAGTGAAAGTGAAATAGAAGATGCTGCAAGTAAATATACTATTTTTGGAAGAGTATCACCAACACAAAAAAAACAACTTGTTGTAGCATTACAAAAAGCAGGTAAAACAGTAGCGATGACTGGCGATGGAGTTAATGATGTATTAGCCTTAAAAGCATCTGATTGTAGTATTGCAATGGCAAATGGAAGTGATGCTACAAAAAATATTGCTCAATTAGTATTGCTAGATTCTAACTTTGCTTCAATGCCTAAAGTAGTAAATGAGGGAAGAAGAACCATAAATAATATTCAAAGGTCTGCATCATTGTTTTTAGTAAAAACTATATATTCAACAATACTAGCCTTAATGTTTTTATTTTTTGGTGAACAATATCCATTTATACCTATACAATTAAGCCTAGTTAGTACAATAACAATAGGAATTCCTTCATTTATATTAGCTTTAGAGCCTAATAAAGAAAAAATAAAAGGAGACTTTTTAAAAAATGTTATATCTAAATCATTACCAACAGCAATTACTGCAATATTAAATGTTTTTTCTATAGCAATGTTATATAAGTTTAATATTATACCTGAAGAATGCTATTCATCACTTTGCGTAATTGCTTTAGGAATGAGTGGTATAATGCTTTTATTTACACTTTCTAAATCTAGAAAAAGCGAAGAAACTAAACTTCCAGTATCTGTATTTAGACTAACTTTAAGTTTTGGAATGTTATTATTATTTTTAATAGGATTAACTGAATTTAGTTGGTGGTTTAATATATGCGAATTAAAGCCAATAATGGGATCAATATTAAGATTGGCATTAATTACAATTATAAACTATTGTGTAATTTCATTTATTTTGGACAAAGTAAAGGAGGAAAAAATTTGAAATTTATATCATGGAATGTTAATGGGATTAGAGCATGTATAAATAAAGGATTTGAAGAGTTTTTTAATAGTATTAATGCAGACATATTTTGTATTCAAGAAACAAAATGTCAAAAAGAACAAGTAGATTTGGAATTTGAAGGGTATACAAGTTTTTGGAATAGTGCACAAAAAAAGGGCTATTCAGGAACTGCAATTTTTACCAAAATAAAACCACTAACAGTAAAGTATGGTATTGATATAGAAGAACATGACAAAGAAGGAAGAGTAATAACATTAGAATTTGAAAAATTTTATTTAGTTAATATTTATACACCAAATTCCAAAAGAGAATTAGAAAGGCTAAATTATAGAATGACATGGGAAGATGAGATTAGAAAGTACTTATTAAACTTAAATAAAACAAAGCCTGTTATAATGTGTGGAGATTTAAATGTTGCACATAAAGAAATTGATTTAAAAAATCCAAAAACTAATAGAAAAAATGCAGGATTTACAGATGAGGAAAGAAACAAAATGACACAATTATTAAATGCAGGATTTACAGATTCTTTTAGAAAATTATATCCAAATAAGGAAAACGAATATAGTTGGTGGTCATATATGGGACGAGCAAGAGAAAAAAATGTAGGGTGGAGAATAGATTATTTTATAGTATCTAAAGATATTGAAAACAAAATAACAAAAGCGGGTATTCACCAAGAAGTTTATGGTAGTGATCATTGCCCTGTAGAATTAGAAATTAATGTTTGAGGAGAAGAAAATGGACGAAATTAAAAATCATTGGAAAAAATGGATGTATTGGTTTGTTTTAGCAGTAGCAATTATTATTGTATATAAAGCTTTAGGAAATTTAGGAGACATATGGAGTACATTAGGAAAGTTTTTTGATGTTTTAAAACCATTTTTCGCAGGAGTATTTTTAGCATATTTGTTATATATTCCTTGCAAAAAGGTAGAAGAATTATATAAAAAATCAAAAATAAAATTAGTACATAAAAAAGCTAGAAGTATGTCAATTGCAACAGTGTTTTTAATTACATTAGTATTAATAATTATAATTATGAATTTTATAGTTCCTGTAATAATAACTAGCATTACAGAACTTGTAACAAATTTGCAAGGATATTACGAAATAACAATTTCACATTATAATGAATTACCAGAAGAATCATTTTTAAAAAGTGAATACATGAAAGAAATTATTTCTAATGTGCAAAATATAGACTTAAAACAATATATTAATTTAGATAATATAGCACAATATGCTAAAAATGCAATAGATGCGGCAACTAGTGTATTTAATATATTTGTTACAATTATTGTTTCTATATATGTTTTGGCAGAAAGAGGACAAATATTAGACTTTATAAAAAGATTTACATCTGTTACATTTAAAGAAAAAACCAATAAAAATTTAGGAAAATATTTTAATAATACTAATGACATATTTTTTAAATTTATTTCGGCACAATTTTTAGATGCAATAGTTGTTGGGATTTTGGCAACTATCGCAATGAGCATAATGAAGGTTCAGTATGCGCCACTATTAGGATTTATAATTGGTTTATTTAATATAATACCTTATTTTGGAGCAATAATAGCAATAGCAATTAGTGGAATTATTACAATAATTACAGGGGGATTGTCTAAAGCTGTATGGA
>CAKPKZ010000111.1 GCA_934167435.1 uncultured Clostridia bacterium
ATGTAGTAGCAGGAAATGTTAATTTCTCTGCTGCAACTTCTTCATCAAAAGGAGATATACTTAAATATGTAATTTCATTATTAACATTTTTAGTTTTAGTTTCTATTGTATGGTTATTATTATCATGGTTAGCACCTAAATTTTTAACTAATGCAGAAACTTTACTTACTAAAAAACCTTTACCAGTATTAGGATTTGGAGCCTTAACTTTAATATTATTACCAATACTTGCAATAATTTTACTTTTACTAAAACTTGCATCTTCTGCTGGTTTATTGCTAATTGTATTCTACATTTTATTAATATGTTTAAGCACAAGTATTTTCCTAATTACTGTAAGCAATATAATTTGTAAAAAATTCAATATTACTAAAAAAGCTTTAAGCTTTGTGGTTATACTTGTTACATCTGCTATTTTATGGGGAGCATCTTTTATTCCTTATATTGGAATATTATTAAAATTAGTATGTATGCTTTTCGGTTTAGGTATATTAGTAAAAGCTATTTTGCCTAGTAAAAAAGAAATAAAAGAATAATAATTAAAAAAAGAGAATTTTGCAAAATTCTCTTTTTTTAATTATATTTTTAACTCTTTAATTATTATACTATAGTCTTTTGCCATTAATATGGCTGTTCCACAAACCAATATATTGGCACCCGCTTTTTTTAATTTAGGCGCTGTTTTTAAATTAATTCCACCATCAACCTCAATGTCTATTTCTATATTATTTTCTTGAATATATTTTTTTAATTCTTCCACTTTAAAAATCATATCATTTAATAATGTTTGTCCACCTTTTCCAGGTTCTACCGTCATTACCAGACATGTGTGTATATATGGCAAAAATTCATAAATTTCTTCTATTTTTGTATTTGGTTTTACACTTATTCCAACTTTACAGTTGTTATCTTTTATATATTTAATAATTTCAAAAACCTCTTTTTTATCTTTACATGCTTCGTAATGAAATGTTATTATATTAGGTTCTAAGCTTAAAAAATCTTTTACAGCTTCTTTAACGTTTTCTACCATCAAATGTATATCTAATGGTAAATTTGATATTCTTTTTATGTATGATGCATATTCAAACATCTTATTATATGTATTTTTTTCTACAAATTTCCCATCCATAACGTCTATGTGAAAATAGTCTGTTTTGGCTTTTTCTAATGCAAAAAAAGTTTCTGACTCTTCTCCTTTTTTTACTGATAATATTGAAGTTGAAATTTCTACCATTTTCTTTCTTCCCTTTCTTTTATTTCGTTATATATCTTACAAAATCTTTCATATCTATCTTTGCTTATTTTGTTATTATATACAGCTTCTTTTATTCCACACTTTTCTTCTTTAATGTGTGTGCACCCTACAAATTCACAATTTTGTAATTCATTTTTAAATTCTATAAAACATTTTTCTAATTGGTTACTTGGTATTTCAGATATATCAAATGTAGAAAATCCTGGCGTATCTGCTATATATGTATTTTTATCTATTTCGTATAATTTTATAGAAGTTGTTGTATTTTTACCTCTTTTGTTTTTTTTACTTATATCTCCTTCTTGCGTTATAGTTTTACTAAATATTGCATTTATTAATGTTGATTTTCCCACTCCAGAGTTTCCTGAAAAAGCATTAATATTATTTTTTAAACATTTTTTTAATTCATCTATTCCCTTTTCTTCATTTGCTGTAGTTTCTATTACCTTATAACCTATTTTTTCATATATACTTCTTATATGCGAAAATTGCTTTTTATCATCTAAATCTATTTTATTTAATACTATTATAGCTTTTAAATTTAAATATTGTGCAAATGCTAATTGCTTATCTAATAATAACAAATCTGGTTTTGGGTCTTTGCTAGACACTACAAATACTAATTGTGTTAGATTTGCCATTTTAGGCCTTTTTATATATACCTTTCTTTCATGTATTTTTTCTATAACAGCACTTTTATTTTCTTCATTAATTACTTCAAACTCTACTACATCTCCTACTATTGGGGTTATATCATCTTTTTTTAATTTTCCTCTTGCTGTTGAATTATATATTTGATTTTGAGTTTTTATTTTGTATAAGTTAGATATATTTTCTATAATTATTCCTTGCATCTTGCCTCCATTTATTTAAAGGAATGGAGGTTGTTCCATTCCTTTTTATTATTCTGCTGTATATGTTGTCATATTACTATAATTTATTTGTCCTTGATTTTTTAGTACATCATCTACATATACTTTTATTTCTTTTGTTCCTGTTCCTTTTGTTGTTGCTTGTATATTTGTTTCTGATGCATTTACTGTTTGAGAGTAAATTGTATCTGCCCCAACTACTACTTTTACTTTTACTTTTTTAGTCTTTTTCTCACTAGTTGTTGTATTATTTGTTGACACTGTATTATTTGTTGTTGGTTCATATATATCACCCTTTAACATTGATTTTACATTTACACTTACTGATACAGATTTCATTTCTGCTAATTTATTTACTGTTATTGTTATTGTTGATCCATCTTCTACAGTTTTTCCTGCATCAATACTTTGTTTTATAACAACTCCGTTATCTTTAGAGCTGTCTTCTGCTGTTGTTGCTACTACTTTTAGTCCTAATCCTTCTAATTCAGAAGTTGCATCTGCTTGTGATTTTCCTGTAACATCTGTTATTGTTACTTTTTTAATTCCTGTGCTTACATGTATTTTTACAGTATCTCCTGCATATATTTCTGTATTTGCATCTGTTTCTTGACTAATTACATAACCTGCTTCTACTTTTTTGTTTTCTTCTTCTACTATTTCTACTTTTAGTTTAGCACTTTCTAGTGCTTTTACTGCTTCGTCTTGTTTCATTCCAGTTACTTTTGGTACTATTGCTTTTTCTTGACCTTTACTTATAACAACTTTTACCTCACTACCCTCTTTTACATTGTTGTGTACTTCTTTATGGATTGGGTCTTGAGATATTACATATCCTTCTGGTACGTCTTTATTATATTCTTCTGATTGGATTTCGAATTTTAGTTTTGCACTTTCTATTTGTTGTTTTGCTTCTTCTTTAGATTTACCTACTACGTTTGGTAAATCTACTTCTTTAGGATTTGTTAAATTTAAAACTCCTAATGTTCCTCCTAAACTTATTGCAAACAATAATACAAGTCCTATGAATATGCTTAATGCTTTATGTTCCTTTATAAATTGTTTAAATTTACTTTCTTCTTTATTATTGGAATTTTTATTTGTATTTGCATATCCATTTGTTGGTATTTTTTGAGTTGCTGCAGTTGGTTCGTATTCTAATTCTTCTACAAATTCTCCTGTTGGATTTTTTAGTGCTGCTCTTAAATCTCTTAGCATGTCTGTACTTGTTTGGTATCTAAGTGTTGCATCTTTCTTTAGGGCTTTTAATATGATTTTATTTACTGCAATTGGCACATTTGGATTTACATTTATTGGTTCTTCTGGCTCTTCTTGCATATGTTTTAAAGCTATTGATACTGGTGTATCTGCATCAAATGGTACTTTTCCTGTTAGCATTTCGTACATAACTACACCTAAAGAATATATATCTGACTTGGCATCTGTGTATCCACCTCGCGCATGTTCTGGTGAAAAATAGTGTACAGATCCTATTGTAGTACCAAATGCTGTAATTGTAGAATTAGAAACTGCTTTTGCTATTCCAAAATCTGTTACTTTTGCTATTCCATCTTCTGTAATTATAATATTATGTGGTTTTATATCTCTATGTATAATATTATTTTTATGTGCCATTTCCAATGCAGATGCAATTTGTATTGCAACATTTACAGACCATTTCCATGGAAGGGGTCCTTGCTCTTCTATTATTATTTCTTTTAATGTTTTACCTTGAATTAATTCCATTACTATATAATATAGGTTTCCTTCAACCCCTACATCATATATTGATACTATGTTAGGATGTGTTAGTCTTGCAGCTGATTGTGCCTCTACTTCAAATCTTCTAATAAATTCTTGATCTGTTGTAAATTCATCTCTTAATATTTTTACAGCTACATATCTTTTTAAAATTCTATCCATTGCTTTATATACTGTAGCCATCCCACCATTGCCTATTTTTTCGATAATTTCATATCTACTTCCTAACAATTTACCTTCTAAATTCATATTTAATCTCTCCTTAAATATTGTTTTTTACGTAACCCGTCTATATATTTTTTATTACCATTACAGTTATATTATCGTATCCACCATTTGAATTTGCCATTTCTACTAATTTTTTTGGTGCAAATTCTATATTTTCTTTTGCTAATTTGTATAGTTCTTCTGGTCTTACCATATTAGTTAATCCATCTGTACACATTATTAATATATCATCTTTTAAAAATCCTTTTACTGCAACATCTGGTTCTATAAAGGCATTACAACCTAATGCTTTCATTAACATATTTTTACGTGGATGGTGTTCCGCTTCTTCTTGAGTTATCGTTCCATCTTTTACTAATTTTTGAACATAACTATGATCTTGTGTTAATTTTCTTGTAAATTCTTTTCTTATTCTATATATTCTACTATCTCCTATATGACCAATATATACTTTATTATTATATATTAAACATATATCTAAAGTAGTACCCATACCTTCTAAGTCTTTATTTTCTTTAGATTTTTCATATACAACCATGTTAGCATACTCCATACTACTTGCTACTAATTGTATTATACTATGCCTGTCTTTTTCTGTCTGAGAAAAGTTATTTTCTATATAATTTTTAGCTTTTTCTATTGCTAAACTACTTGCTATTTCGCCACCTTTACAGCCTCCCATTCCGTCTGCAACCATAAATAATTGTAGCTTGTCTAATGGTTGTGACATGTAATAAGAGTCTTGGTTTATTTCTCTTACTTTTCCTATATCAGACTTAGCATAAGCCTTTATCATTCTATCACCTCGATTTCATGTTTTAGCCCATATTAATTTTTCTGTTTATTTTATATCATAACTTTGATTTTTTTGCAATATATTCATATAAAAATTCATAACATTGACTTATATCTTCTAGGATTGTATAATTAGTAAAAAATGTTATAGGAAGTAAATTATGAATACAAATTATTTAAAAAAATTAGAATATAATAAAATTTTAGAAATATTATCAACTTATTGTAATACTTATATAGGAAAAAATAAAGCTC
>CAKPKZ010000112.1 GCA_934167435.1 uncultured Clostridia bacterium
TACAGAAATAACTGTAACACTTTTCAAGAGTCTCTCTTTTTAATTCACTGTCCACTTTTTGGGGAACAGTTCAAAATCTAACTCATTTTTATTTTAAATGGCTATATTTTAATTTGGTTGCCATCCCTCCTCTTATGTGCCTTTCTGCTTTATTTTCATCTAAAATTTCTCTTACTTCTTTGGCTAGTGCCGGATTTATTTTCTTTAATCTTTCAGATACATCTTTATGTACTGTTGTTACTTTTCAGAGCGGTAGAGTTTTCTTCATTATTATTGGCATCTTTGTTTTCTGCGTCTTCTCCATTTTGGTAAATGTCTTCAAATTTTGTTATTACTGGCTCATTTGTTCCTATTTCATTTAGTAATTTTAGTCTTACTTCTACATTTGAATCTGAATCAACTTCAATTACATCTATTATTGTTTTTAACATTGCATTTGTTATTGTTTGATTATTTAATATGTCATCTACCGTTTTTATTGTTTTATTAAGTTCTTTTTCTAGTACATCTTTTTCTTTTATTTCTGATGTTATTAGTTTTAATTCTCTTTCCAGTCTTGCTATATCTTCATTTAGTGGATTTGTATATTTTTTTAATTCTTGTATATTGATTATTTCATTTTGAAACATTTCCATGTATTTTTGTTTTTTAACTGTTACTTTTTCTATTTCTTTTAAAAGACTCTCTTCACTTCTTTCATTGTTTTCTCTTAATTTTGTAATCTTTTCAAACTCTTTTTCAACAGCTTTCATAAAATCTTTTTTATTTTTTATTATACTTTTTAAATAGATTTTTATTGCATTTAAAAGTTCTTCTTCATCAATAACAGTTGTATTTGGACAATGGTTTACTCCCATTGAATTTCTTCCACTACATACCCATCTTATATATTCTGGTCCATCAGCTGTATATTTTCTTTTTATTCTTCTAAATGAATATCCACAATGTTTGCAATATATAAGTGTGCTAAATACATATTCTGTTTTTTCTCTTTTGTTATTTAATTTAAATTCGTTTGATCTTTGCTCTAAAAGTTCTTGCGCTCTGTTAAATAGTTCGTCTGATATTATTCTCATTTCTGGTCGGTGGGCAACTATCCATTCTTCTTCTGGCAATTCTTTTCTTGTTCCTGTTATAAAGTCTGTTACTTCTGATTTTTTATTTGTTACTCTTCCCGTATATATTGGATTTTTAAGCATTCTTACAATAGATGTTTGTACCCATTTTGATTTTGTTTTTTTAGTACGTATTCCTCTGTCATTTAAGTTCCAAGCTATTTTTGTTGTACCTATTCCTTTATATACATAGCTTTCAAATATTTCTTTTACTATTTTTGCCTCTTCTTCATTTATTTTTAAAGTATATCTTTCATCTGGAATTTTGTCATAACCAAATACCAGGTTAGGTACTCTTCCTTTTTTAGCTGTGATGTCTTTTCCGAATTTAACTCTTTTAGACATGTTTGCACTTTCTTGCTGTGCCATTGCTCCTAAAATTGTTAATATAAATTCAGAGCCACCTTCCATTACTTCACCATTGTTTAAGAAATCAACTTGTACACCATAAGATTTTAACTCTCTTACACTTTGTAATAAGTCTACTGTATTTCTTGCAAAACGGCTTACGTCTTTTACTACTACTTTATCGAATTTTTTTGCTTTGGCATCTATCATCATTTGTTGGAATTGTTTTCTGTGTTTTATTTGTTTTCCTGATATTCCTTCATCTGCATATAGCTTGTACAATTCATAGCCGTTCTTTTTTGTAAATTCATTAAAAAACTCTATTTGCTTTTCTAATGAGTCTATTTGTGCTTCTTTTTCAGTTGATACCCTACAATATGCTGCAATTTTCATAATATCACTACTTTCTATTTGTTTTTTCTGTTTCATTATTTTCGTTCTGTTACATTTTAGCATATCATTTTCACTTTTTCAATATAAAAGCACAAAAAAACTACTCCTGTTTTTAGGAATAGTTTTTTTGTTTTTCTATTTCTTGTCTTTTAAATACTCTCTATTCAAAATTTTCATTGACTGTTTTGTTGGCTCTAATTCATATTCGTAGCAATATTCATAAATTCTTGGCACCTTTTTTTAAATTTTTTAATCTATCTATTTCAAATTCATATAAATGGCTTGCTTGCATTTCAAACAAAGTAATTACTCCTATTTATTTATTTTCCAATATCCTTTTCTATCTGAGCCTATTCTTTCGATTATATTTTGTTCTTTAAATTTTTGCATTATTCTTTTTACAGTTCTTAATGATATATTTGTTTTTTTAGATAATTCTTTTTGAGTAATATCTGGTGTTTTTTCTAACATATTTAAAATTAATTTTTCAGTGTCAATTTCAGTGCCATTTTCAGTGCCATTGGCACTGTTATTTTTATTCTCTCCTGTTAAATCAAGTAATTCTTCATCAGTTTTTCTATAAAAAATAACCATAAATCCATTTTTTCTAATTTCAAATTTTACTTTTGTGTTTGATTTTCGACAAGCTTCAGTAATTCTTCTAAAACCAGATCCCCACTTTTCTATATCTTTAGATAAATATAATGTATTTGCAATTAATGGATTTCTTGGAATAGAGCCTTGTCCTTGTATAAAATCTTCTGGCTTAAATCCTTCTGGAAATTCCCCTGGATTAAATATTTCTACTCTATCCTTGTAAATTGCTACTTCGTTACTTTTTGGATTTTTAAAGTCCCTATGTATTAAAGAATTTATTAAAGCTTCTCTTATAGCTTCTAAAGGTATTTCTGGTATTTCAACTCTTTCCATACTTCCACTTTTAAAATTAACAGGCCATTTAATATTTTTTCTTATATATCCTTCGCCAATTTCAATCAATTCAAAAATATTTCCAAATACTTGATCTATATCTAAAAATGTTAATTTTGTTTCTGTTGCAAAAATAGCCATTTGCATTTCAAGTTTTGCTTCTTTTGCGAATAAAATATAACCTGCATTTAATAATTCATTATTCTTATTTACTAAAGACAACTTCTTTAATATTTCCTCTTTATTAGTATATGGAAAATTAATTCTTTTTGCTTTTCTACCTTTTTCTATAAACTCTTTTAATAATTCTTCATCAATATCTTCTATTGTGTATCCTGATACTTTGCTTTCCCATTTGCCTATTTCATTTTCATCTTTTAAAATTATTTTTCTTATTTCTTTCATTGAAAGTTGTCTATCTTCATCTCCAACCCTCATATATGCTCGTCCAAATGCTAAATACGGAATGTCATCACCTTCAAATTCGACTAATATACATTCTTTATCATCTAATTTAATTTTATTTACAATTGGATATATCTTTGGCTCTACATTTTCAGATATTGCCTTTGAAACTTCTCTTATAGTTTTGCTTGATACATCTTGTCCAATTATTTCTCCATTGTCTTTTATTCCAAAGTATAACTTTCCACCTTGATGTTTATTTAATATTGAAACTATAGAAATTATACCTTCTTTTAATTCTCCTGTTGTTTTCTTAAATTCTATAACTTCATTTTCTAAAAAATTTATATTCGCCATATACTTACTCTCCTATAAATGTTTGCTTTCGCGTAAATTATAGCATAATTAATTAAAATTTTATAGTATTTTTATAAATTTTAATTTTATATTAACAAAATATACTTTCCATTTTTTATTTTTCCTAATATATTTAATTTTATAAATTCTTTGAAAATTTTATTTATACTATATGTTGATAATTCTAATTTTTCTGCTATTTCACTTTGAGTTTTTAAAATTAATTTTTGCTCATTTGAATTTATAAATAGATATGATATTACTTTATATTGATTTAAATTAAATTTTTGCAATAATTTTAAAAATGAATATCTATCTATTAACACAATATCATTTTTATTTGTTGTCTTAAGTTTTTGAAATGCTGAATATGCGTGTTTGTGTGCAACCTTATTACTTTCTCTTGGTATCCATCTAAGCCTAAAACTACAGTCTTTTTTAGACAATGCTTTTTTGATTCTTTTATAAGTTTGTTTAATTGTATTTAATAATGTTAAATTATTTTCAAAAACTTTTATTTTGTTTTCATCTTCAATAAAAAAATCTCTTGCTACCACACAATCTGTTCTTAACCAAAATTTTTGAGTTATATTCTTCTTTAATAGACTTCCTTGTATAAGATTTATTGCTTGAAAAATAGCAAACACTTCACACTCTGTTGAATTTTCTAATTGAACATTACATTTTTTTGCAATAATTTTTAGTATTTTTTTATCTTGCATGATAACAATAGCATAAGTTCCTACTTTAGCTACATCATCAAAACTAGCATCAGTAAAAATCTCATATATTTTTTGTGCTTCCATTATTATCACACTCCTATATTGAATATTAAAAAAATTGCTACCCTTTCTATTAATTCACTCTCATTCTTAATTTTATCAATATCATAATTCAATATTTTGCTTTCGAAATATGAATTATTTACTTCTGTAACTCTTCTTTTAGAATTTCTTTTATTTAGTAATGAACTATATAAAGACTTCATTTTTCTTAAATTTGTATTATCAACTATAGCTTCTTGAATAGTTCTTCCATCTGGTAATTTAAATGTGTTATTTTTTTCGTATATAATTGATTTTATTTTTGTGATCTTTATTTGTGTATTTTTATATTCTTCAAATGTTTTTTTGAAATCTTCAGTATAGTCCTCTATTACATTAACTTTTCCATCTAATTCTTGAATTGATGTGTTATATGCATATTCATTTACATTACACCCGTATTCTGAGAACTTTCTTTCTTCTTCTGCAACTACATTCATTAAACTTGATAAATTTGTTTTCATAAAATCCTCTCCATTCTTTTTAATTTTTGTTTCAAACTTTTGTTCGATTATACTGTCGTTTTTTCTTTTTGTCAATATCTATTTTGAAATTTTTATATTTTTTACAAAAAACTAAAAAACATACTTGTTAGTATGCC
>CAKPKZ010000113.1 GCA_934167435.1 uncultured Clostridia bacterium
ATTTCATACACTTTCATACTATGCTCTACAAGTCCCCCTTCATGATCCCCATGAAATCTTGTACTTGCTGGTGCTACAAAGAAGTCAGTTTTTTCTATAAATTCTATTAAATCATTTATTCCTTCTCTTTTTACTTTTTTTAATAATTCCAAAAATTGTTCTTTCATTTTTCCCATCCTTACTTTTTATTTTTTCTTTCAAGAGTATATATATAAATTTGTAAAAAGTCAATACTTTTATACGAATTTTTGTTTTATTTTTATTGTTCATTATAAACATAAAATATTGCTATATAGCTATTGCTTAAACTTTAAATATAGCCTTTTTTGGAAAAAACAGTTGACAATGAACATATATGGTGGTATACTAATATACTAGAACAGTATATTAGTATAGAAAGGGAGTAATAATATTGAAAGATGAGCAAATAATAACTGCTGCTAAAAAACTATTTACAAAATATGGTTTTAAAAAAGTATCTATGGATGAAATTGCTAGTGAATCAAACCTAACCAAAAAAACAATATATACTTATTTTTCTAGCAAAGAAGAATTATTAAAATATTGTATAAAAGAAGAACTTAACAATATGAAAAAAATAATAGAAAACGAAGAGGCTAAAAAATTAGATTTCTTAGATACTGTACATCAAGTAATTTATAATTTGCTAAAATACAAAAAAAATTGTGAGTTTTTTAAAATGTTATTTAAAGAAGCAGATATTTTTAAAAATACAACCTTAAAAGAAAACTTAAAAATAATAGACAAAGAAATTCAAGATTATATAAAAAAAGAACTTAAGCTTGCAATTGAAAAAAATAAAATAGAAGTTAAAAACATAGATATTATGACTTTCCTAATATACAAAATGTATATAGCACTAATGATAGATTGGAACGAAGATTATCAACAATTAGATGAAAAAGAAATTGCAGATAATATCTTAAATTTCTTAGTAAATGGATTAAAAAGAAAGGAAGTTGAAAAAGATGCAAAATAAGAAATTTTTTAAAATCATTGTTTTCATAGTAGTATTATGTATTCCAATAATTTATAGTTTCTTTTACTTAAAATCATATTGGGATCCATATGGAAATTTAAAAGATATGAAAATAGCTATTGTTAATTTAGACAAAGGAGTAGACGATACTAACCAAGGAAAAGAACTTGTAAAAGAATTAAAAGATAAGGATGTTATGAATTTTTGTGAAGTGAGTCAAGATGATGCATTAAAAGGATTACAAAATAATGATTACTACGCAACAATAACAATCCCAAGCAATTTTACAGAATGTTTAAATAGTGCAAAAGAAGAAAATAAAAAAGTAGCAACTATTACATATTCACCAAATCAACAAAGTAATTATTTAGCCTCACAAATTATAAATAAAGTTGTAACTGCAACTGAAATGCAATTACAAAGTAAAGTAAGTAAGGAGGTTGTTTCTACTTTATCAAGTACTTTATCTGACGTTCCAAACAGTTTACAAGATATATCAAATGGTGCAACCGAAATTTATAATGGTACTTCTAGCTTAAACAGCGGACTAAAAGACCTAAATAATGGTATAGATCAATTAAATAATAAATACGAGGAATTTAACACAGGAATTGAAAACGCTTATAAAGGAAGTTCAAATTTAAATAATGGTATTTCACAAGTAAATTCAGGAATGAATAGTTTAAGTACTGGAGCGTCAACTTTAGATGACGCAATATCAAAAATTGATTCTGGCGTAGATAGTTTAACTAAAAATGGTGGAGATAAAATTTCTCAATTAACCCAAGGTATAGAAACATTAAATAACGGCGCTAGTAAATTAGATGCTGGTGTTAATTCATACACAACAAATACAGATACCCTAGCAACAAACATTCAATCTTACGTTGCAGGAGTTCAAGCTATAGATGAAAATCAAAATAAAATACTACAATCTATTATAAACTATAATAAAGTAGTAAATGGCTCAACAGTTGTAGATCCAACTTTAAAGGCACTTGCAGATAATGCTCAATCAGTATTAAATATTCAAACTCAAAAGAAAATAACTCAAAGTGGAACTGCTATTTCAAATGGTGCTTTAGAATTATCAAAACAAAGTGAAACTTTAAGAGCTGGCTCAAAATCAGTTAGCCAAGGAACTAATACATTAAAATCAAATACTTCTGAATTATCTGGATTAATGAATAAAATTGGCACATTAAAATCAGCATTATCTTCTGTTAAAACAGGTACTCAAACGCTAAAAACTGGTGTAAACACTCTAAAAGAAGGTGGTACACAAGTTCAAAACGGTTCTAAATCATTAGAAGAAGGCTTACAAACTTTAAGTAGTAGCTCAAAAACTGTTAGTCAAGCTTTAAATACTTTAGATGAAGGTAGCAAATCAGCTGTAGAAGGTAGCTCAGAATTATTAAACGGTGTTAATACTTTCAAAACAGAAATTAATAAAGGACTAGAGGACTCTAAAGCAGAACTTACAAAATTAAATGGTTTAAACGATTTTGTTGAAGAACCAGTAGTAATAGAAGAACAACCATATGGTGAAGTAAATTCATACGGTGTAGCATTTACCCCACTATTCTTATCAATTGGCTTATGGGTAGGAGCATTAATGTGTTATGTTGTTCTATATTATGATCAAAGACATAGATTTGGAAAATTAGATTATAATGAAAAAAATAAAATACTACAAAACCTTATGTATATTGGAATAGGATTAGCTGATGGTATAATAACTGGCTTACTATTAAAATTAGGTTTAGAATTTGAAGTAGCAAACTTAGGTATTTACTGTTTAGAATGTGCAGTGGTTGGAGCTGTATTTATGACAATTATTCAATTTTTAATTAGAAATTTAGGAGATATAGGAAAATTCTTAGCCCTTATTATTCTAGTTCTTCAACTTGCAGCAGCTGGAGGAACATTCCCTGTAGAAACAATTGACAAAGGCTTTAGATTTTTAAATCCATTATTACCTATGACTTACAGCATTAAAGTATTTAAAGAATGTTTAATTCAAACAGATACACACTTTATATTATCAAACACTGTTGTTTTAATTATAATTGCCTTAGTGTTAGGATTAATAACTCTTGGTATTGAAATTATTAAAAAGAAAAAAGATAAAAATGATATTAAAAATTAGTAAAAAATAATGGACTTTTGCAAAAGTCCATTATTTTTTATCTCTCTTTAATTTTATTCTCTTTAAATCGTTTAATATTTCTTTTTAAAATCTTTGCTCCCTTTTCATCTTGAAGTGCTCCTATAGATAAGCCTTCTTCTTCCAAATTACATAATTTTTCTAAAGACACTGGTAAAAACCTACTACTTTTTTTAGATGACAAATATATATTTAATTTATCCTTATAATTTGAATATATACACATACAGTATTCTTTTTGTTCATTGTCTTGTAATTGTCTAAAACAATTACAACAGTTTATATTTTTTCCATCATATTGCGGAGCTATTTGTGCAATTAAAGAACGATAATATTTATATAGCTCAATATAATCTAAATTAGTGAAAAATTTATTTACATTATTATCATTTAAAATGATATCTAATAATTCGTTTGGTTCAACCCCTTTTACTTTTTCAGATAATTGTTTTATTTTTTCATCCATATAATCTGTTCTATCATTTACATACCCAACATCTTTTTGAATACTGAATATCTCATCTTCATTTATACTATGTTTATCATCTTCTAATCCTTTACCAAAATTTTTAGTTCTTGATTTAGTTTGTATGTAGTGTAAATCTTGTTGCAAATCTGCAATTATGGATGTTCCGTTAGTAAAATTTATTATTGGAAAAACATGATCGTTGCTAGTAGAAGGGGTACTTACATCACAACTAATGCCAAATTCTGATAATATTTCTTTGTATAAATAAGATAATGTTACGCATATAATTTTCTTTTTTTTAGCTATTTCTTCAACATTATTTTTCGATGCTTGAGCTAAACTGTAAATTTTAGTTTTGGTTTTATTGTTTGCAAAAAAGTATTTTTCATCAAATGCCTTTAATTTTTCCAAGTTCTAAATATATATACATAGCCATTCTCTTTTGTCTTTCTATATTATCTCCTGTAAATTCAGGCATATTTTGTTTTAAATATTCTATAATTTCTTTTTTATTCATTTTGCTTCCTTCTTTATTATATCTTTATAATCTCTAATTTTGATATTTTTTAGCCATTCTTTCTATTGCTTCAATTGTATTTTCTCTTGTTCCAAACGCTGTTAGTCTAAAATATCCTTCTCCATGTGGTCCAAACCCACTTCCAGGTGTTCCAACTATATTCACCTCTTCTAAAAGTTTGTCAAAAAATTCCCAAGACGTCATGTTATCTGGTACTTTAAGCCATACATATGGTGAATTAGTGCCTCCATATGTTTTAAATCCCATTTTTTCTAGTCCTTCTTTTATTATTTTAGCATTCTCCATATAGTATTTTATATTTTCTTCTATTTGCTTTCTTCCTTCTACACTATATGTAGCTTCTGCAGCTCTTTGAGTTATATATGATACTCCATTAAATTTGGTACATGTTCTTCTATTCCATAATTTGTTTAGTTCGATTTTTTTATTTTCTTTTGTATATCCACTTACTTGTTTTGGTATAACTACATATCCACATCTTATTCCAGTAAAACCTGCTGTTTTAGAAAAACTTCTAAATTCTATTGCAACTTCTTTTGCACCTTCTACTTCATATATACTATGAGGTATGTCTTTTTGAGTTATAAATGCTTCATATGCTGAATCGTAAAGTATTATTGAATTATTGTTTTTTGCATAATCTACCCACTCTTTTAAATCTTCTTTTGTTAGTACTGTTCCAGTT
>CAKPKZ010000114.1 GCA_934167435.1 uncultured Clostridia bacterium
AAACTGCACCCTTTATTTACTAAAGTGTAGCTCTCTCTCTCTCTCTCTCTCTCTACAGCCATGCAGTTTTTAGCATCTACCATTTTTATCATTCCTTTTCATTAGTTTTCACTTTTTTACTTATAACTTTATATTAGCATAACCAACTTTTATTTTCAAGTACTTTTTCTTAATGTAATATATTTGTAATATTTAATGTCAAATTTTTAAATATATAAAATTTACTATATAAGCTAAACGTATTTTAAGGAACTTTAAATTTTGCTAATATTATTACAAAATTCAAAGTTCCTTATTTATTTATTCTAACCAAATTTCATATATTTTTACACCACATGTATCTCCGTCAAATCCAACATAATATTCTCCATTTACACTTGATATATCTAGCTCTACTACTAAATTTTCACCTTCTAGTTCTGTTGTTTCTTTTACCAAATCATCGCTAGAAAATGCTCTATATGTCACATCTGTTATTGGTGTTGATTTTACTCCGAATCTAAAATAATGATATGTTCCTAGATTTTCTTTTGATATAATCATCTTTAACTTCTTATATCCACTTAAGTTAATAGCATTGTTTGTAGTTATTGCACTTCCTCTCCATGAAACTTCTTCTGACTTAAATAACATGTAATCATAACTATCTATATTACTTCCAGAATAGCTGTCTCTAGTTAAAGTCCAGCCTCCTGTTTCTTCTTTACATTTATTTCCTTTGTCATATAAGTATAATGGTCCTTCTGGTTCTAATGTAGTAACTCCATTTACAATATTACTTGAAAGTTCTATATTGTCTCCTATGCACCCAACAACCTTTATATTATTATATGTTGTGCTAGCCCCTAATTTTGTAACTTTTAAACTTGTATTGGTATTTCCTTCACTTTTTAAAACACCATCCACATAATATTTATATTCTAAATATTTATTACTATGATTTGTTACATTTATTGTAAAACTTTTAGATTCTATATTAGTTACATTTATCTTAGGCACTTCTATATCATCATTAAATAATAATAATTCGCTCATGGCATGCATACCATTATTTCCATATGTATACCCACCTTTTGTATAAAGAATTCTATAATATTTATATTGTCCTGTTTTTTGTAGTGTTATATTTTCTATATTTATTGGATCCCAATATCCGCCACCAGTATGTTTGGTGTCTCCTTCTAGATTTTCCCAATTAACATTATCATTACTTGCTTGCATTGTAAATTCTGGTGCTTCTCCACCTCCTACTCCTATTGCACTATAAATTGTTATTAACCTAGGGGTATCAAATTCTATTTCTAACCATTGTGGATTTTCGGGTGTTGCAAACAATGCATATCCTTCATAGTAATTTGCATTTATTTCATCATCTTTGCACAATCCAATTGTCCATACAGTATCTTCTTTCTCATCAAACGCTTTATCTGGTGTAGAAGTGCTATCAAAATAAGAACTAGCTGTAATTTTAGCATTTACTAAACTCTTTTTACTCTTGTCCATTATGTCTGAATATATATTTATTCCAGTAAGTGTTGTTACTGTTTCTTCTTTACTAGAGTATTCTTTATTATCTGCTTTTCTTCCTTTAACAATTACTTTATAAGTTGTTCCTTGATTTAATCCATTAACTTCTAATGTTGTTTCTTCTTTTTCTTCTTGTTTTACAATGCTTTCATCTTTTCTTACTTCATATATGTATTTTGAAAATACACTACCTGTATCTTTTACTACTATTGTAAAGCCTTCTCTAGTTATATCTTTAAAATTAATTTCTGGATTCTTAATTAAACGTACTGTTGTTTTCACTTTTTCTGTTTTTCCATCTTTAGTCTTTACAGAAAATTCGTAATCGGTATTTTGTGAAATATTAATTGTTTTTGAAAGTTCATATACTTTGTTATCATTCGTTGTAAGTTCATTTTCCTCTTCATCTGTTACTTTTTCAATAGATATATTATCTGGCTTAGTTACAGTAATTTTAAATGTAACTTTAGTATCTTGCCCTTCTTCTACAAACTCACTTTTTGTTACATCATTGTTATTTTCATCAAATACTTGAATCTTAATATCTAACTCTTCACCTTTTTTATATACTTTTACTATAACTGGATTTTTAGCATTGCTTGCATCTATTTCAGCTATATATTCTTCGCTTCCAACCTGTACCGTTGCTTTATATATATTATTTTCGTTTATATCTTTAACATCTACTACAGAAAATGATTCTCTTTTTTTAGTATAATCTCCTCCTGACGTTAAATATGTATCTAATGTTGTGCCTTCTACCAGATTTTCTGCCTTCCAATCTGCAAGCATTAAATTTACTTTTTCTTTAGCTTCTGCTATAGCTGTTTTGTCTTTAGCTGTCGTTACTTTTGTTAATATTCCATTTTCTCCTGTTAGCATTGCTATTGTTACTCCTGCAAGTATTAATAATACTACTATGGTTATTACTAATGCAATTAGCGTAATTCCTTTTTCTTGTTTTAAATTAACTTTCATTTATTCTTTCCTTCCTTTTCATTAGTTTTCTTTTTTACTTATAACTTTATATTAGCATAACCAATTATTTTCTTCAACTATTTTGGGGAAATGTAATATATTCGTAATATTATTTTTGTATTTTCTCAAAATAGATTTTATCATTTATAGCAATAACTGTATAATTTATTTTACCTTCTAGTGCAATCTATTCTATTATTTGATTATACTGGCTTTCTTCTATAGTTAATTCTGTTTCGTCATTTATTATTTTTATAAACTATCTAATGTTATTGGAGCCACTCCCGTTATAAATATTCTATCTACTACACTTTCTGTTCCTTCTTTTAATTTTTCATACCATTTTCTTACCTTTCCATTTTTAGATACTAAATTTTTGAATTCAGCTATTTTAAATCTCAATAACTCATTTGCAAAATGGTCATATTCATCTATTATTACATATATTTTTTCATCTACTTTTTGATGTTTAAATGCTATAAATAAATCATTTAATATTATTTCTGCGTCATTATTTTCATTTATAAAAAAATCTAATTTATAACTTTGTATAAAATCATTTATTGAAGAAATTGTGTTAGCCTTAAATCCTTTTATTGTACTTTCTACTGTTGTTGTATCTATTCCGGAAAAATTAAATCTTAATATATTATAACTATTTCTTAATGGTGTTGGATTTTTTCCTATATATGTATCTGCATATAATTTTTCAAATTTATCTCTTTTCAATTTATCATAATAATTTTCTATTACACTCGTAAATAGTGTTTTTCCAAATTTTCTTGGACGTAAAAACATTATTCTTTTTTCTGGTAAATTTTCTAATTTTTCTATATAGTCTGTTTTATCAACATAATAATAACCATCTTCTACTAATTCTTCATAATTACTTATTCCATAAGGTAATTTTTTATCATAACTCCATCACCATTCTTTTCCTTATTTATCGTATAAATTTTACTATATAAAAAAATAAAAATCAAGCAAATTGATTTTTATTTTTCATACATTTATTAATGTAATATATTTGTAATAAAGTTTACATTTAATTCTCTTTCTATATTTAGTAACCTATTGTATTTTGCTACTCTATCTGTTCTACAAGGGGCTCCTGTTTTTATTTGTCCAGCATTTACACCAACTGCTAAGTCTGCAATTGTTGTATCTTCTGTTTCTCCTGATCTATGTGATATTATTGTTTTATATCCATTTTTCTTAGCAATATTTATTGTTTCTAGTGTCTGTGTTAGTGTTCCTATTTGGTTTGGTTTTATTAATATACTATTTGCAATATTGTTTTCAATTCCTCTGTTTAGTCTATTTATATTTGTAACAAATAAATCATCACCTACTAATTGAATTTTATTACCAAGTTTATTTGTTAATATTTCCCAACCTTTCCAGTCTTCTTCTGCTAAACCGTCTTCTATTGATGCTATAGGATATTTTTCACATAATGAAACTAAATAGTCTATCATTTCTGTTTTGGTTTTAAATACGTCTGTTTTCCAAAAGTAATAACCATCTTTTCCTATTTTTATAGCTTCTTCAAACATTTCTGTACTTGCAACATCTAAGGCTAATTTTATGTCTTTACCTGGCTCATATCCTGCTTTTTTTATAGCTTCTATAATAGTTTCTATTGCTTCTTCATCGTTTTTTAAGTTTGGTGCAAATCCACCTTCATCTCCTACAGAAACAACTAAACCTTTTTCTTTTAATACTTTTTTTAATGTATGGTATATTTCTACTCCCCTTTTTAATCTTTCTTGAAATGTAATATTTCCTACTGGCATTATCATAAATTCTTGTATGCTTATATTGTTGTCTGAATGCTTTCCTCCATTTAATATATTCATCATTGGAATTGGTAGCTCTTGAGCATTTATTCCACCTATATAATTATATAATTCTATTCCTAAAGATTGCGCTGCTGCTTTTGCGGTAGCTAATGATACTCCTAATATAGCATTTGCTCCTAAATTTGATTTGTTTGGAGTATCATCTAATTTTATAAGCATTTCGTCTATTTGTTTTTGTTCATACACATTCATATCTATTATTTTTTTTGCTATTTTTTTATTTACATTGTCTACTGCTTTTTGTACTCCCTTCCCCATAAATCTTGTTTTGTCTCCATCTCTTAACTCTACCGCCTCAAAACTTCCTGTTGATGCTCCAGATGGAACCATGGCAACACCAGAAAATCCACCTTCTGTTACAACTTCTACCTGTACGGTAGGATTTCCTCTTGAATCTAACACTTCACAAGCAACAACGTCTTTAATTGCTAAAAAATCTTTCATATTTTATTTCCTCCATATAAATA
>CAKPKZ010000115.1 GCA_934167435.1 uncultured Clostridia bacterium
CTCTTAATACGGATTTTAAAATAAATACATTTATGAATTCTTCTTTATCCATAATAATCAATATATAAGATATATCCCCAAGATAATAAAAGTGCACTTTTAAATATTATTTTCCCTAGGTGATTTCATCTTATAACAAATTAAAATAAAAAGAAATTGTACAAAGCATGCAAAAGGAGTACATTTATGTACTCCCATAGATATTTTATTTTCTATAATTTATCAACTTATCTTTGTTTTTATTTACAAATTCTGTTAATGTACCATTTTTATATGCATCAAATATTTTTCTTTCATATTTTAATTGTTCAACTCTTTGAATTTTTACATGAAAGACAAAGTTCTTTTTATTCTTATCTATTACTTTCTTTATATGTTCTCTATTCTTTTTTGTTGATAGTGGTTCAACATATTCTATTGTATTAAACATACCATTTAAAGAAATGAAGCATTTCCACTTCTTAATGTATTCTAATTCATCCTTAGGCTCTCCCATTGAAATAAATCTATTAAATAGCTTATTCATTTTTGAATGCATCTTTTTTGATGCCCTTACACAATATCTTTTAACTGTTAATCCTGTAATTAATGGCAATATTAATTGTTCATTTGGTCCCAATTCTTTTTCTATATCAATTATCTTAATTTTTTTCTCGCTTATAGAATGACCATAATCATTCAAAATATTACTAACCTCAGTAATTAAATCATTAGGGTTAAAATTATTGTCTTTATAAGAAAATGATATATCGTCAACATATGTACTAAATTTACAATTATATTTTATGGCCACATCATTTATTTTATCAAACATTTCCTTATATGATAAAAAACTGACTATGGGACTAGTTGGATACCCCTGTGGAATAATTCTTTCACCAACATTTGAAGAACCGATAGGAACTGTAACAATTTTTGCCATTCTATCCGCTACATCACTTTCATAAATGATTATATTACCATCTTTATCTTTTTTCTCTTTTACCATATGTAATCCTGACTCTTTGGCAAAGAAATCCTTAACACGCTTAAATTTACAATTTGGAAAAAAACTATTTATATCTAATAATATAAATTTGGTATTACCAATATGATATAAAGCATTTCTTTTATAATCACTTTCTTTCTTTGAAAATAAGTATTCTGGCATTTCTATTTGGGATAAATAAAAGCAAATTTGTCTTAATATTTTTTTATGCTTATCACAACTATCACTAAACTCTCTATACTTGCTTGATGTATAATCAGTTGGTTTTTTATCAAATATTTCTTTAGTTACTTTAGATTGATAGAATGTTCTTTTTTTATTTAGAAAATGATGATCAGGGTTTCTTATTTCTTTTGTATATACTTTCAAGTCTTTATTGGATAATAACTTAGCTAATTTTCTCTTACTATAACATGCATATAAGTCATTTTTATACACTGTGTTTTTTTTCATATTATCACCTCTAAAAAAGGAAAAAGCGCCAAATGCGCTTCAACGGTTAATTAAAAGACAATACTTCGCTCGTTATGAGAATGCCACCTTATTATTAAAATTTGATTTATTCGAATAGATCTTATAAACAATGTACATAATAATTGCAATACTTTGGAAAACTCCAAAATCGTAATGACCCATAATAAGTATAAATACTATTATGGAATCAAATGGCTTTATCATTTTTAATTTTTTTTGGAAAGAGATAATAATCTCATTTACCTTTTTGCTCATTTTATATCTCACTTTTTTCACCTCCTATTTAATTATTGAAAATAAATAAAAGGTGACACGACCGATGTTTTAGTTAACCTCTTCGCATTTAGCTTTCCAGTGGTATGGTGGAATAATGTTTGTAGGTGTTGAGGCAGCTTGACTGGCTCAGCGCCACAAACATCCAGCATAGCATTTATTTGCTTGCAAATCTCCCAACGTCCCATAAATTTGAGCACACAGTATTATTTCAACTGCTAATATTTAATGTAATTATCCAGTTATTGCCTTCTTTCAAATTACAATGGATATTATATCATATTTTCAATTTAAAATAAATAAAATGGAAACTTTTTCAACGAAAATTAGTTTATATTAAGCTTTTTTTACATCTATATAATCAATGTTTACTTGTCTAATAACTTCTTTAAAATCCATATCATCTATTTCAGTATATTTAATATTATCTAATCCTATAGATAATACATAAATAAAATCTTCAAATGAATAAATAACTTCTTCACCATGTTTAATATTTTCTTCTATATGATTAGCTTTTGCTAGTAAACATATTTGTTGAAATCCTTTATCAATTATTTGAGTATTACCATTAGGGTGTGCCTCTGAATAATGTTGTCCAGGAGTTAGTGCAATTATATTTTCTACATAACTACTTAATTCTTCAAATTGATTTACTGGAAATATATGATGCATATGTGTTGCAAGGCCTTCAGCAAACTTATCACTAATTTCAGATAATCCGTTTCTAAATGCATCATTAAACGTTCTTAATAATTTTTTAGCTTTATTAGATTGATAAGCAATTAGTTTTTCATTTGGTTTAAATTTAAGTGTTGATAAATATTCTTTTCTTGTCATTTCTTTTGGTTTATCAGCATAAATATCTCTAAAATTTAATCTATTATACATAAGCATATCTTTAGTTATCTTCCCTTTAGAAATATACCCTCTTTCTGCACCATAAGTATTTCTCATAAATGCCATCGGATTAAGTACCTTTGTAAATATTCTATTACATTCAACTTCAGTATTAATTGGAGTATTAAATACCGTCATTCTACCAAATTCATGTTTCATTTGATTAAAAGTATCTGAGTTTGGTTTGTTAAAAAAATTTTCAAAATAACTATAAACACCTGAATCTTTTAACACTTTTTCATTATACAAGTTCAAGAATTTTAGGGCATTCATTTCCCTAACGGAAATATATTCTAATAATTGCTTATTCCATACTTTGTAAAAGTTTTTATTTCCTCTTTTTTCTTTCCATAATATACCAGCATTAGCAAATAACTCCATAGGCTGTTGAAAAAACTTATCATATTCATTTCTAGCTTTTGTTTCATCAGGATTTGGCTTTTTGAAAATTGATTCAACATTATTAACTGTATATTCATTATGCCAAATATCTAACGAAGAAAACCATTCCTCTGATGATGAATTAGAAAATTCCAATATACAATCCGCAATAATACATAAAACATCTGGAGTGCATTTTTGGTCTATCCATCTGGCATTATGGCTTTTCCTGATATCATAATTATAATGAGCCATAAATTTTATTATTTGTTCTTCTGTTAACCAATTCATTTTAATCCTCCTTTAATTTTCCAAAAAAGAATACTGATGTTTTATCTATATTTAAAGAACGAGTTTGATAATTTCTAGCAACTTTATAAAAATTTCTATATTCATCAGTAGAAAAGAATAACATATCTTCTTCAGTTAGTTTTATATCCCCTTTTGGAATTAATATTGCAACAGATCCATTTACAATAGTTCCTAAAGGTTTTTTACAAACCCTAGGCTTATATGTCATATTAGGAGTTATATATACATTTTCATTATTTAAATAGTCATACACATTATATTTTTTTATATCATCCAAATTCACATATTGGTCATAATCTTCCACATGAAATATTTCTGTTGCATCATCATTTATATTTCTAGATTTAATTACCCAAATATTCTTTTTTGATTTCGAACTATTATTATTAGTAATTTGTCTATCTCTAAAAACATCAAAAATATTAAACACCATTTTATTAAATAAATTATCAAAATTTTTATCTCTATAAATAACCCAGTAAGGTAATTTTTTATCTGTATAATAACTTTGTTTTTGTTTTATTTCTTTATTTAAAGTAATAGATAAAATTTTTGATGTTGATAGTTTATTTTTAGTATTTATATTAATACATAACGTTTCAATCAATACACCCTCAAATCCTTTTTCGCCAAAATCAATTATTGAAACAATATTCATATTTGAAACAAAGTTTCTAGTTTTTTGATACTCCACAGTATTTAATAAAAATTTAGGCATAACCATAACTACATTATCTGACAAATTTAGCGATTTTTCTAAAAAATAGGATGATGTATTATTAGATTCATCATTAATACAATTTTCTCTATAAACTTTTAAATTTTTATCTTTACTATTTAATTTCATAAATGGTGGATTCCCAGTTATTAAATCATATCGTCCCTCGAAATCATGTAATAAATAATCATCACAAATGTAATTAATTGTTACATTTTCTGGAACATCAATTATTTTTAACAATCGTTTTAACACCCCAATTGAATAATCATTAATATCCACAACATCAATAATTAATTCTTCGGCATAACTATACTTAGAAATAATATAAGGTATAAAATTCCCTACTCCAACTGATGGCTCTAAAACTCTAATTACTTTTTTATTTATAATAGGCATTTCTTTATAAATATAATTTAATAATTTTTTGTTTGTATAAAATGCTTCTTCATTGTTTCTTTCAGCATTAGATAACTCTGCTATTTTTGATAAAGTTGTAAATGATAATACATTTTGATTTTCCTTAATATAATTGTTTAAATTACCATTATCTAACAAATTATTATCTTTAATTATTTTATTAATCTCTCTTAATGAATAATTTTTTCTTTTTAAATTTTCTTTAATTTTCTTTGCAATTTGACGGAATATTTCTGTAGGTACCGCTTCACCTATAGATTGTCTAATATTAACT
>CAKPKZ010000116.1 GCA_934167435.1 uncultured Clostridia bacterium
TATTACAGGTATTAATGCACATAATACATATTTAATGATATTGTTTAATGGTGGTATAATTTTATTTATAATATTTGTTATTTCTATGTTGATAGGACAAGCAAAATTTGATAGCATAAAGCATGATAGATGGATATATATGATACCATTTACATTATTAACTCTTATGATTAGAGCCCAAATCGAAGGATGGGATGTTATTTGGTTATTTATTCTCCTATTTTTGTGCTATTCATACGATAAAATTGAACAATTAGGAAGAAAAGAAATTGATAAGATTAAATGATTAATGAGATTGTTTTTCATACAAATACTTTGAATGTAATCCCATCAAAAAATATTTTCGTTTCTAGTTTTGCTATTTTATTTTGCTGATAAATCTCGAAGTATTGATGCTAAATACATTTGTACAATGCTAATAGTTGTTTTGTTAACTCAAAGTATGGATATATATATTATTTATATTTTTATATTTGCGTTGTGTAAATTTTTTGAATTTATGTATAATTTGAGAAAAAATAAGATTTAGGAGAATGTTATGAAATTGAAATTTATTATAAAAAAATTTTTATATTCGTATAAGGCTTCAAGCAAGACTTATGTTGATTATTTGAGAAGTATAGGTATACTGTGTGGTGATAACATTAATATATTTTGTCCCAAAGATACGCATATAGATACAAATAATCCATATTTACTTGAGATAGGCAATAATGTTAATATGACAGGTCCTGTTACTATATTAACCCATGATTATTCGACTAGTGTATTAAATAGAATAGATAGTAAAATTTATGGTAAATCCAAGAAAACTGTGATTGGAAATAATGTTTTTTTAGGATGGGGGTGTACAGTGCTTGCTGGTACTGTCATAGAAGACAACGTAATTGTAGGAGCAGGTTCTGTTGTTTCTGGGATAATAGATGAAAATAGTGTATATGCTGGAAATCCTGCCAGAAAGATAATGACTATTGAAGAGTATAGAGATAAAATAAGCAGGAATCAAATGAATGATGCTTATTGTTTATATAAAAGTTATAGAGATAGATTTGGAAAAATTCCAGATATGGATACTTTTCATGAATATTTCTATTTATTTGTGAATGATTATGATAAACTTACAGATAGATTAAAAAAAAAATTATCCGAAGAAAATATATCGAGAGAAGTATTCAATGATAATGTTGCTGAATTTAAGTCGTATGAAGAATTTATTGATTATTGTAACGAAAGATATAATAATAAATAAAAAGTGTTATTGGATAATCTTATGAAAGGATTAGATCAATGTGATAGAAAAAATCAAAAAATTATTAAGTTCAAAAGTTTTAAAAAATGGAATTTGGTTAACAATTTTGCAGTTGGTTAATACGGTAATTCCTGTAATTACTATTCCTTACGTTACCAGAATATTAGGAACAAACGAATATGGAGTATTTTCAATAGCATTGAATTGGATTTTATATCTACAAGTTTTAGTTGAATATGGGTTTGGATTGTCAGGTTCTAGAAAAGTAGCGTTACTGAGTGATAGTGAAAATGGTCAGTTGAACAAGCTATTTAACAATATAATTTCAGCACGAATTTTATTATTAATTGTATCGGGTATTATTTTAAATATTGTGTGTTGGGGATTTAATTTTGATTTACAGGCTTATATTTGTATGTTGATTTTATTTATTATGATTATAGGAACAACTTTTCAATTAACATGGTTATTTCAAGGCAAGCAAGATATGAAGTTTATTACAATTATTAATGCACTTTCAAGATTTATATCTGTTATATTAATTTTTTTATTGGTGAAAAAGCCGAACGATGTATATTTGTATTGTGTTCTTTATTCAATTACTTTATTATTGTCTAGCACAATAAGTATGATAGTTGCTAAAAAGAAATATAATTTGCAATTTAGATTTGCACGATTTGAAAATATAAAAAGGGAATTTAAAGATGGATTTTATTTGTTTACTTCTTCTGCAATGACAAAAATTTTTAGTGGATTTGGAGTGACAATATTAGGAATATATACAACGGCATCAATTACAGGAATTTTTTCGGCTATTTATAAAATTCCATATGTACTTACTATGTTTTTTTCTCCTATTTCACAGGCTATTTATCCATTTATTAGTCAAAAATATGTTGAAGGGTATGATGTTGGTGAAAAATATGTAAAAAAAATAGGAATACCAATTTTTATGATATTTTCAATATTTTCAATACCAATAATTATTTTTAATAAATATATTATTGATATATTATTTGGGGTTGATTATTCAAATTATTCAATTATAGTTGTACCGTTGGTTATTCAATTTTTGTTTGCGATTATTAATAATTTTATAGGAATACAAACATTGGTTGCGAGTGGTAAGCAAAAAAATTATAGTAAGGCATTTGCAGTAGGATGTATTGCGATAGTCATTAGTAATACATTTTTGGGAAAATTTTATGGAATTTATGGCGTTAGTATAGCGGCACCTGTCGGTGAGTTTGTTTTAACTCTTAGCTTGATGCTTCAATTAAAAAAAATTAAAAAGGAGTCAGAAAATGATTAAGGTAATGAGTATTTTTGGTACACGACCAGAGGCTATTAAAATGGCCCCACTAGTGAAAAAACTTGAAGAAAAAGAGGGAATAGATTCAATTGTTGTTATTACAGCACAGCATAGAGAAATGTTGGATCAAGTATTGGAAACTTTTGATATTCAACCAGATTATGATTTGAACATAATGAAACAGGGGCAAACATTAACTGATATAACAATTAGGACATTAAAAGGGTTAGAAACTATTATCAAGGAGAGCAAGCCTGATATTATTTTAGTTCATGGTGATACAACAACAACATTTGTTGGGGCTTTAGCGGCTTTTTATAATCAGATATTGATAGGTCATGTAGAGGCTGGACTTAGAACATATAATAAATATAGCCCTTGGCCAGAAGAAATGAATAGACAAATGGTGGATTGTATGGCAGATATGTATTTTGCGCCAACTGATTTGAGTAAAAAAAATTTATTAAACCAAAATATTAATGAAGAAAAAATTTATGTTACAGGGAATACTGTAATTGATGCAATGAGTAAAACGATAACTAAAAATTACAAACACGAAATATTTGATTGGTTGGGAGATAGCAGAATGATTCTTTTAACTGTGCATAGAAGGGAAAATTTAGGGGCGCCCATGAGAAATATTTTTAAAGCTATTAAAAGGTTAGTTGATGAATTTGAAGATGTTAAAGTTGTATATCCAATCCATAAAAATCCACAAGTTAGATCAATTGCTTATGAAATTTTGAAAAAAAATGAAAAGGTAAAAATAATTGAACCATTAGATGTTTTTGATTTTCATAATTTTCAAAATAAAAGTTTTATTATTATGTCTGATTCAGGTGGTGTTCAAGAGGAAGCACCATCGCTTGGAAAACCAGTACTTGTTTTAAGAAATACGACTGAAAGGCCAGAAGGTATTAAGGCTGGTACATTAAAATTAGTTGGTACTGATGAAAATACAATTTATAATGAAACTAGAAAATTATTAACTAATCAAGAAGAATATGATAAAATGAGTAAGGCATCTAACCCATATGGTGATGGACGTGCTTCAGAAAAAATTGTTGATGCAATTGTGAAATATTTTGGTGATCGTTTGATATAAACATATTTTGGTGATTGTAATATTTTTCACAATATGATTTTAATGAAAATATTATAATAACTATTAGGATTAGAAAAAGAAGCTATTTATGGTAGAGATATCTTTAATTTGGATTAAGCTATTTTTTCT
Source organism: uncultured Clostridia bacterium (assembly GCA_934167435.1). Taxonomy (GTDB): domain Bacteria; phylum Bacillota; class Clostridia; order TANB77; family CAG-508; genus CAG-269. Next base: position 3,796 of record CAKPKZ010000116.1, read on the forward strand.
ATTTTTCATCTAAAATTTTCTTATAAAATGTAAAATCAATATAAGTATTTTATTTTCAAAATAAAAAAGAGAGAAAGTGATGCCATATGAAAAAGAAAAATTTAATTATAACCTTTTTACTTCTTTTTGTTTTAATGTGGATGGGAACTATTTTTTACTTATCTAGCATGAATACGAATGAATCTAATGGTAGGAGTAAGGTGATTGTTTCTGATATTGTAGAAATTGTTGGTAAGATTACCCATCGTGAGTATACTTTAAAAGAAAAAGAAGCTTTAGTAGAAAAGTTTAATAAACCAATCCGTAAATGTGCACATGCTAGTGTTTATTTTGTTTTATCTATTTTAGTCCTAAATTTTTTATTAGCGCTTCATTCTAATTTAGAAAAAAAGTATGTTCTTGTATTCTTTATGACGATATTCATCTGTTTTCTTTTTGCCCTAACAGATGAATATCATCAAACATTCGTTTATGGCAGAACGGGGCAGTTTAGTGATGTTTTAATTGATACAAGTGGTGCTTTAATTGCAACGAGTATCTTTACTATATTGTATAAAAAGAAAAAAAAGTAGAAAAAATCTTGCATTTTGAAGATTATTTGATATAATTATTCTAGGAAGGGAATGTGAAAATATGAAAAAAAGTTTACAATTCATTGCAATACTTGTCGTTTCTTTATGCTTTACCACAAGTGTACATGCAGCGACTAAGCAAGAATTAATTGATTATGCTTCTAAAACTTTTACTGTTGCAGGACGTAGTGTCAGTAGTCCTGAACTTGCTGCTATTGTTAAAAGTTATTTGGCTGATAATGAAATCAGTGCGGATGTAGCCGATCAAATTATTGCTAAGGGAGACAGAATTATTGCAATTATGAATGCTGCTGGTACTACAGATTTAACCAA
>CAKPKZ010000117.1 GCA_934167435.1 uncultured Clostridia bacterium
TAATTTTACCTGTACAGTAATATAAACTTATAGTTGACATTATTCGACAATAAATGTCAACTATTTTAATTTTTTCATATAAATTACTTGATTTTTAAACATTTTACTAATATAATGTGAAAAAATGAAGCTTTGAGGTGATATATTAAATGAGACATAATATGCAAAATCAACAAAATAATAATTTAAATGGTTATAAGATTCTTGTAGTTGATGACGAAGAAGGAATTTTAGACTCTTTATCTATATTTTTAAAAAGATCTGGTTATGACTTTGTAGGCATTACTAACCCCGTAGAAGCTATTGAAAGAGTTAAACACGAACATTTTGACTTATTGGTATTAGATTTCATTATGACTCCCCTTCATGGTGACCAAGTTGTTGAAGAAATAAGAAAGTTTAATAACGAATTATATATTCTATTACTAACAGGCCATAAAGATTTAGCTCCACCATTAGAAACTATTAGAAGGTTAGATATTCAGGGATATTGTGAAAAAAGTGATAAATTTGACCAAATACTTTTACTTATAGAATCAGGTGTAAAATCAGTTGCTCAAATGCGAGAAATAAAACGTATTAATTCTCAACTTTCTGAAACATACGAAAAATTAGAACAAGCTTATTTAGAAAGTATAGAAACATTAAGATATACTGTTGAGGCTAAAGATACATATACAAGAGGTCATTCAGATAGAGTTTCTGCATACTCTGTATTAATTGGTGAAAAATTAGGATTATCTGAACAAGATTTAAAAACATTAAAAATTGGTGGTTTATTCCATGATGTAGGTAAGATAGGAGTTCCTGATGCTATATTACAAAAAGAATCTAAACTTACTGATGACGAATATTCAGAAATTAAAAATCACCCATCTATAGGAGCACATATTTTATCAACAGCATCTATTTTTAAAGATATTATTCCTATTGTTAAACATCACCATGAAAAATATGATGGAACCGGTTACCCAAGTAAATTAAAGGGTACTGAAATTCCTTATTTAGCTAGAATTGCTGCTGTTGCAGATAGTTTTGATGCTATGACTTCTAAAAGGACTTATAGAAATTCTTTAGATATCGATACTGTTATTAATGAAATAAAAAGATGCAAAGGTACTCAGTTTGATCCTGAAATTGCTGATGTTTTCTTAGATATATTAGAACATGATTATGATAAAATAGAAGAAATTAGAGAAAAATATAATCCAGATATTGCAGAGAATGTTTAATTATTAAATACATAAATTTTAAAAGGATAGAGGTTTTATGTCCCTTAATTAGGGCTTACATTAAACTTCTATCCTTTTTTATTATACTTTCATAGAAAGTCCTACTTTTTTTCTTTCCATATCTATTTTTATAACTTTTACTTTTACTATGTCCCCTACAGATACTATGTCTGATGGATTTTTAATGTATTTATCACTCATTTCTGAAATATGTACTAGTCCATCATATTTAACCCCTATGTCTACAAATGCTCCAAAATCTATTACATTTCTAACTGTTCCTGTTAGTATCATTCCTTCTTTTAAATCTTCTAATTTTAATACATCACTACGTAATATTGGTTTTGGCATATCTTCTCTTGGGTCTCTTCCTGGTTTTATTAATTCGTTAATTATATCTTGTAGTGTCATTTCTCCTATTTCTAATTGTTTTGACATATTTTTTATATCTATGCTTTTTAATTTGTTTCTTAAGTCTGTTAATTTTTCTTTATTTACTAAATCAGATTTATTAAATCCTATAACATTTAATAACTTTTCTGTTGCCTCATAACTTTCTGGGTGAACAGCTGTTATTTCTAATGGGTTGTCTCCATCTATTATTCTTAAAAATCCTGCACATTGTTCAAATGCTACTTTTCCTAATTTAGGAACCTTTAATAATTGCTTTCTATTTTTTAATTTTCCATTTTCGTCTCTGTATTTTACAATATTTTTTGCAATTGTATTGTTAATTCCTGATACATATGAAAGCAATGATGGTGTTGCTGTATTTACATCTACCCCTACTTTATTTACGCTATCTTCTACTACGCCTGTAAGACTTTGAGCTAATTTTTTTTGATTTACATCATGTTGATATTGCCCTACTCCTATTGCTTTTGGGTCTATTTTTACAAGTTCTGCAAGTGGGTCTTGTAAACGCCTTGCTATTGATATTGCCCCTCTTATTGAAACATTTATATCTGGATACTCTTCTGTTGCAAGTTTTGATGCAGAATATACAGAAGCCCCTGCTTCACTTACAATTACATAATGTACATCTCTACTGGTCTCTTTTATCATGTCTGCAACAAACATTTCAGATTCGCGTGATGCTGTTCCATTTCCAATTGCTATCATATCAATCTTATCTTTTTCTATTAATTTTAATAATTCTTTTTTAGCTCCTTCAACGTCATTTTGTGGCTCTGTTGGATATACTGTTGTGTAGTCTAATACTTTTCCTGTTTCATCTATAACTGCAATTTTACATCCTGTTCTATATGCTGGATCAAATCCCATAACTGTTTTTCCTTTTATTGGTGCTCCCAATAGTAATTGTTTAGCATTTTTTCCAAATACTTTTATTGCTTTTTCTTCTGCTTTTTCTGTTAAGTCTGAACGAATTTCGCGGTCTATTGAAGGTTCTATTAGTCTTTTAAAGCTGTCTAGTATTGTGTCTTTTAGTAACTGTGTAAATTGATTTTCACCTTTTATTATGTCTTTTTCTATATATAAAAGTATTTTTTCTTCTGGTTTTTCTAGTTTTACTTTTAAAAATTCTTCCTTTTCCCCTCTATTTATTGCAAGTATTCTATGGCTTGGTATAAATTTTATTGCCTCATTATAATCATAATACATTTCGTAATTAGATTTTTCCTCTTCTTTTGTTGCTTTTGTAGTAATTACTCCTTCTTTGTAACATATTTTCTTTATTTCTTTTCTGTATTTTGCATTATCAGATATAATTTCTGCTATAATATCTAATGCTCCTTGAATTGCATCTTCTGCTGTTAATACTACTTTGTCTTTGTTTTTCTTGTCCTCATCAGATAATTTTTCTACATTTATATATTCTTTAGCTATTTCTTGTATTGGTTTTGTTTGCTTTTGCTCTAAAATAATATTTGCTAATGGCTCTAGTCCTTTAGCTTTTGCAACAGTAGCTCTTGTCTTTTTCTTTTGTTTATATGGTCTATATATATCTTCTACTTCTGCTAATGTTTTAGATATTGCAATATTTTGTAATATTTCGTCTGTTAATTTTCCTTGTTCTTCTATTGATTTTATTACTTCTTCTTTTCTTTGTTCTAAATTTCTTAGGTAACTAAGTCTTTCGCCTAATTCTCTAAGTGTTTCGTCACTTAGTCCCCCTGTAACTTCTTTTCTATAACGTGCAATAAATGGTATTGTATTTCCTTCATCTATTAGCTTTACAGTATTTTCTACCTGTTCTTTTTTTACATTTAATTCTTCTGCTATTATTTTTATAATTTTATCCATGTTCAACCTTCCTTTTTGTAATTTTTTATTAAATTTGCAATATACTTATTATATCAAATCTAATATATTAAAAGTCAAGTATTTTAAAATTTTTGTCGTTTTTTGTTAATATTAATTGACTTTTTATATTGTTTAATATATCATATTTTTGAATAAAAAGAAAGGGGGATTAAAAATGAATTCATCTAATTTTAGAGCTGAAGCACGTTCAAAATTAACTGGTAAATGGGGAAAAGCTGCTTTAATTTCATTAGTATTTGCCGCTTTAAACTTTGTTCTTTCATATCTACAAGGTCTTATCCCATTTGTTGGATCATTAATAGTTTTGGTTATTAATGTCCCATTAGCATTTGGACTTGTTGCTTTATTTTTAAAACTATATAATGGAGAGGATGTTTCAGTTTTCGGTTTTTGGAAATTAGGCTTTAATAATTTTAAAAAATCATGGAGTGTTGCATTTTATACATTCTTAAAAATGTTACTTCCTATTATATTATTAATAATCTCTATGTTTTTATTATTTTTCGGAACTTCTGGAGCAATACTTTCTACTGCATCATCTACTGGTTTATCTCAAAGAGCTTCAGTTTCTGCAGCTACTAACTTTGGTGCTTTAGGAATTATAGCATTAATTGCTTACATAGCATCTTTAGTATGGATTATTGTAAAATCATATTCTTATCAATTAGCAATTTTAATAGCAGCTGATAATGAGAATATTTCAGGTAAAGAAGCTGTTGAAAAAAGTGAAGAATTAATGAAAAATAGACGTTGGAAGTTATTCTGTTTACAAATTTCATTTATTGGTTGGTCAATACTTTGCGTATTTACTTTTGGTATTGGCATGCTTTGGTTAACACCTTATATTCAACTTGCAATAATTAGCTTCTACAAAAATGCTCTAGGTTCTACAACAGAAGTAACATCAACAGAAGTTCAAGAATAAAATAAAAGAACATGAATAACATGTTCTTTTATTTTATTCTATTCCTAAATATTCATTGTATGTAATTTCTCTGTCTATAATTGTTCCATTTGCTTTTATGTCTATAATTCTATTTGCTACTGTTTGAGTTAACTCATGGTCGTGTGATGTAAATAAAATATTTCCAATGAATTTTTTCATTCCTTCATTTACAGATGTAATACTTTCCATATCTAAATG
>CAKPKZ010000118.1 GCA_934167435.1 uncultured Clostridia bacterium
GTGGAAGATGGGACTCGAACCCACGGTCTCCAGTGCCACAAACTGGCGCGTTAACCAACTACGCTACATCCACCATTGTTTACGTGCACCTTTTTGCTAGCACATTTATTATTTTACTCTATTTCTACCCCATTTGTCAACTAGTTTTTTAATTTTTTATAATTATTTTTTAATTTTTTTATTATTCAGCTGTAGCAGTGCCGTCTGAACTCATTCCATATTGCTTATACATCCAAGACATATAATCAAATGGTGTTAATGTATTTGGTAGTCCATAATCAATGCCATATGTTTCTACTTTAATAGATTTAATTACAGGAGGATTTACAGGTGTACTAACTTCAGATGATGTGTTTTCTTTACCTTCTGAATTTGATTTTACTTCTACATTTTCTATATTATGCACAATATCCATTCCTTCTATTACTTTACCAAATGCTGTATAATATCCATTTAAAGATGTGTTTTCTTTTGTCATTATAAAAAATTGTGAACTTCCAGAATTATATGATTGTTCTTTTAAAGAAGATGAGTATTGGCTATAATCTGATCTAGCCATTGCTAAAACTCCTTCTTCAAATTTTATATTATTTTTTACTCCGTTTGAAATAAATTCACCTTTTATAGTATATTCTTTTTCTTCTCCGCCATCTTTTAAATCTGATATTTTAGCAGAACCTGTTCCATTTCCATTTTTATCTCCACCTTGAATCATAAAGTCTTTTACAATTCTGTGGAATGTTAATCCATCATAAAATCCTCTGTTTGACAAAGCTATAAAGTTTGCTACAGTTTCAGGAGCATATTCTGGATACAACTCAAACTTTATGGTTCCAAAATTTTCAACTTCCATTGTTGCTATAGGATTTTTTACATTTAATGTATATTTTTTATAATACCCATATCCCACAACACTTATTAATACTATAACAGCAATTAATGCTACTATCCAAATTATTTTACTAGCTACATTTTTCATTTTATTCTCCCTTTCTTTTATATAATAATATTATCAAAAATAAATTGCTCTTGCATTCTTTTTAATGACTGTTTTATTGTTTTAGCTCTTATCTCACCAATTCCTTCAACATCATCTAAACTTTCAATATCAGCTGCTAATATGTGTTGAAATGATTTAAATGATTCTACTAAGTTTTCTACAATGTTGCTTGGCATTCTTGGAATTTTGTTTAATATTCTATATCCTCTTGGATATACTGCAACTTCATCATAATTGTCAAAATTTTCGTATCCAAGTAACTTTGCAATTAACATCTTTTTATTTAATTCTTCGTATTGTAAATCAGCTATTACATTTAATATATCTTCTGCTGTTTTCTTCTTTTTGCCTAATGATATATAGTCTTTTATAATTAATAGTTCTTCTTTTTCTAAATCCCCTATTAATTCTTCTAATTGCATTCTTACTAGTCTTCCGTCACTACCCAACTCGTCTATTTTCCCTTGTATTTCTTCAACGATCCTCATAACCATTTCGGCTCTTTGAATAGCAATTATAACATTATCAAGAGTTACTATATCATTAAATTCATATTCATTTAATATATTTAATTTATTATCAAAAACTTTTTTATATTTTTCTAAAGTTTGCATAGCTTGATTTGCCTTGTTTAATACAACATCTGTATTTTCTAATACATATCTGTAATTACCTTTAAATACTGTTATTATATTTCTTCTTTGTGAAATACTAATAACAAGTTCTCCTGTTTGTTTTGCTGTTCTTTCCGCTGTTCTATGTCTTGTCCCAGTTTCTAATGTTGATATTGTATATGATGGTATTAATTGTGTATTTGCATATAATATTTTCTTTAAATCTCCACTAAGTACAATTGCTCCATCCATTTTAGCTAATTCGTATAATTTAGCAGATGTGTATTCTTCATTAATTGTAAATCCACCATCTACAACTTCCTTTAAAATTTCATTGTTATCTGTAATTAATAATAATGCCCCGGTTTTAGCTCTTAATATATTTTCTAATCCGTCCCTTATAGGTGTTCCTGGAGCTATTAATTTTAAGATTTCTGTTATACTATTTTCCTGGCCTTTTCTCAATAGTTTAACCTTCTTTCATAATATACTATTTTAATCCAATCTTTTTCATTGCCTCATTTATATTACGCACACCTATTATATCTAATTTATAATTTTCTTTCAAGAGTTTTTTGTTACTTTCTGGAATTATACATGTTTTAAATCCTAACTTTTCTGCTTCTTTTAGTCTTTTTTCAATTAAATTAATTTTTCTAACTTCTCCTGTTAATCCAACTTCTCCCATAATTACCATATCTTTAGGAATTGGCACATTTTTAAAACTTGATACTGTAGAAACAATTATTCCTAAATCAATTGATGGTTCATTAATTTTTATTCCACCAACTACATTTAAATATACATCTTGATTTCCAAGCATTAATCCAGCCTTTTTTTCTAATACTGCAATTAATAACGCAACTCTATTATAATCAATTCCGTTTGCGGTTCTTTTTGGTATTCCAAAAACGCTTTGTGATGTTAATGCTTGTAATTCTACTAATATAGGTCTTGTTCCTTCTATACATTCTATTATACACGAACCAGCTGGATTATCTTCTCTTTCTGATATTAAGATATCTGACGGATTTGTTATTTCACACATTCCTTCGTTTTGCATTTCAAACATTCCTATTTCGTTTGTTGAACCAAACCTATTTTTTACTCCTCTTAATATTCTATATGAAAAATATCGTTCTCCTTCTAAATAAAGAACAGTATCTACCATATGTTCTAAAACTCTTGGCCCTGCTATATTACCGTCTTTTGTAACATGTCCAATTATTATTGTTGTTATTGCTCTTGATTTACACACTCTCATTATTTGTGAAGTAATTTCTCTAACTTGGCTAACACTACCAGCAGCTGCTTGTATTTCTTCAGAATACATTGTTTGAATAGAATCAATTATTACCAATTTTGGATTTAATTCTATTATTGAATTATTTATAATATCAATGTCTGTTTCTCCTAAAAAAAGTATATTTTCATTATTTATACCTAGTCTATCTGCACGCATTTTTATTTGCTCTGCTGATTCTTCCCCTGATACATATAAAACTTTTCCTTCTCCATTTACTTTATCACATATTTGTAAGATTAGAGTTGACTTTCCAATTCCAGGCTCTCCACCAAGCAAAATTAGCGAACCATTTACTAGTCCTCCTCCTAAAACTCTATCTAATTCCGCAAACCCTGTTGATGACCTTATTGTTTCTTTTGCTTCGAATGAACTTAATTTTTGTGGTACATTAACTAATTTGTTATCTGTTTTAAATTTACTATTTTTATTTACTGTCAACTTTTGTTCAAAAAAACTATTCCAACTGTTGCAAGCTGGGCATTTTCCTAGCCATTTAGATGACTCGTATCCGCACTCGTTGCAAACAAATACACTACTACTTTTTGCCATTTTTCTTCCTCCTTTGTTGCATAATAAAAAAAGTATAGCATACATTTATTCTTTTTACTATACATTTTTATTTTTTCACTAAATTTTCACATAAAAAAAACGCCGCACAAGGATATAAACCTTAATGCGACATTTTTTATTTATTTTTTCCAAATTTTATTTCTTGGAATAAGAAATCATGTACTTTTTCCCATGTAATTTCTTGATGTAAAAATTCGTTTATTTCATCTTCCACTTTTTGTTGGTATGGTGTTAATTCAACTTTTATTTCTCTATTCCAGTCTATTTCTTGTAACCAAAATGCCTTAAATTTTGACCAAAAACCTTGTTTTGCAGGTAAATTTGTTCCAGCATTTTCAACACCCATATTTTCTTGTGTTCCTCCAACTTGAACTCCTCCAAAAACACCTGATACTTTAGTTTCTTCACCTAAATTTGCCATTTATAATTCCTCCTTTGTAATATTAATACTTGTCTTATTAATTTATACTACATGAATCAATAATATTCAAGTGTTTATGCAAAATTCAAATATTAAATATTCGTTACATAAATATTACATTTATATTACACAGATAAAATTTCGCCATAAATACAGTCTTTTTTAGCCTCTATAATTTTTACTTTACATATTTTTCCTATTACGTTTGTGTTGGTTTTACATTTTACTAATATATAATTTTGTGTATGACCTTGATAAAATCCTTGTTTTTCTTCCTCAAACAATACTTCCACAATCTTGTTTTTATAGCTATTATTATAAGACATCTCATTATTGTCAGATAAGTTAATTAATACCTTACTCCTACTTTCTTTTATTGTTCCATCTATTTGATTTTCCATAACGGCTGCCTTTGTACCACTTCTTTGTGAATACTTAAAAACATGCATTTTATAAAAGTTTATTTGTTTTAAAAATTCATATGTACTATTAAACTCCTCTTCTGTCTCTCCAGGAAAACCTACAATAATGTCTGTAGTTAGTATAACATCTTTATATTCTTCCCTTAAAATAGAAACAATTTCCTTAAATTGTTTTGTATTATATTTTCTATTCATTCTTTTTAGTGTTTCATCACATCCACTTTGTAATGACAAATGAAAATGATGACATATTTTTTCTAATTTTTTTAGTCTTTGTACAAATTCATTTGTTATAAGTAATGGCTCTATTGATC
>CAKPKZ010000119.1 GCA_934167435.1 uncultured Clostridia bacterium
GTTATGAAATCATTAGCTTATGCATATGTAGGAAGAAAAGATAAAAAAAGTAATTTCAGAAAATTATGGATAGCAAGAATAAACGCAGCAGCTAGAATGAATGGAACTACATACAGCAAAATGATAGCAGGACTAAAAAAAGCTAACGTAGCAATAAACAGAAAAATGTTAGCAGAAGTAGCAGTAAATGATCCAAAAGCATTTGCTCAAATAGCAGAAATAGCAAAAAAAGCATAACAATATGCTTTTTTTTATTGCTTTTTCATTTTTGGCTTAGAAATTAGAGAAGCTAAATATCCAAAAAATACAGCAGCAGCAATTCCGCCAGCAGCAGATTTTACGCCACCAGTAAAAGCCCCAATTAATCCATTAGATTGAACCCCTTCGATTGCACCTTTAGCTAAATTATACCCAAAGCCAGTAAGTGGAACAGTAGCACCAGCGCCAGCAAAATCAACAAGATATTGATATACTCCCAAACCACCTAAAACAGCTCCAAGAGTTACAAAAAGTACTAATATTCTAGCAGGAGTAAGTTTGGTTTTATCTATTAATATTTGACCAACGACACAAATAAGTCCTCCAACTACAAAACACCTTAAAAGCATTCCCCAATCAAAAACACTAGCCCAATTTATATCCATAAAATCAATCCCTTCAAAAATGATAATTATTAAATTTCTATACTTATTGCATGTGCAATACCTGGAATAGACTCACCTTGTTGAGAACTTGTAGAATTCATTAAAGCACCAGTAGCAATAAGTAAAAGTTTTTTAATCTTTTTTTCTTTTAATTGCTTAAAGAAATAACCAGAAAATACAGAACCACAACATCCACAGCCACTTCCGCCACTATGAGTATCTTGAGTATTATTGTCAAAAATTAATACTCCACAATCATTATAATTTGGTTTAATATTGTATCCCTGAGATTTTGCAATATCAATAGCAATTTCTTTACCAATATGTCCTAAATCGCCACTTATTATTGCATCGTAATAACTTGGACTTCTTTGGGTATCTAAAAAATGAGTTATTAAAGTATCTGCAAATGCTGGAGCCATTGCGGCACCCATATTGTTTGCATCTTTTATTCCCATATCAACTATTTTTCCAGGAGTTATATGAGTTATATATGGACCAGAACCATTTTTAGTAAGAACAGCAGCCCCACTGCCTGTAACAGTCCACTGAGCAGAAGGTGGACGTTGATTACCAAGCTCTAAAGGAAATCTAAATTGCTTTTCTGCACTACAAAAATGACTAGAAGTAGCACATAAAACATTATTAGCAAATCCTTCAATACAAATAGCTCCTAAACTCATAGATTCAACAAATGTTGAACACGCACCAAATACACCAAAAAAAGGAACATTAGAATCGCGTAAAGCAAAACTAGAAGAAATACATTGATTTAATAAATCGCCAGCAAAACAACAATCTAGTTGATCAGAAGGAACACCAGATTTAGAAATTGCAGTGTTAATAGTTTCTTTTATAATTTTACTTTCAGCTTTTTCCCAAGTTTTTTCACCCCAAAATTCGTCATCTAAACATTGGTCAAAATATTTAGCTAAAGGACCTTCAGCCTCTTTAGGACCAACAATAGATGCACAATCTAAAATTGTAGGGGGAGTATCAAATTTTATAGTTTGTTTTCCTAATTTTTGCAAAATTATTACCTCCATTCGACATTTTTTTAGCAAATTTAATGACACAAATAAAACTTATTTTAAATGCGTCAAGATTGTTATACTAAAGTTATTGATTGGGTGTTGAAAATTAGATATATAATGCCAACTAAAATAGAAGCAGATATACCAAAAACTAATACAGGTCCAGCAACAGTAAACATTTTTCCACCAACACCCATAATATAACCTTCAGATTTGTATTCCATAGCAGGTGCTACAATAGAATTTGCAAATCCAGTAATAGGAACTAAAGAACCAGCACCAGCAAATTTTCCAATTTTATTAAAAATATTTAAACCAGTTAAAAAAGCAGATATACCAATTAACAATATAGAAACAATAGTTCCAGAGGTTGTTACATCAAATCCACGTTGCTTACAAATATTTAATATTATTTGACCAATAGAACAAATTAATCCACCAACCCAAAAAGCATTAAAACAATTTTTTAAAATAGGTGAATTAGGAGACTTCTTATCAACATACTCTTGATAAGCCTGCTTTGTTTCTAAAGGATTACTCATAACCAATCACATCCCTTTCTAACCATTTTTTCTATTTAGATCTAAAATAAAGCCCAAATCTAAATCAACAAAGTACTCTGAAATTTTATCGCCATCAATAGATGCTCTTTGCTCTAAAATTTTAACACTTGAAATATAGTCAATAGTTTTAGAAGCCTCTGCAATAGTTTTTACAATAGCATCTTTCCAAGAAACATTAGATGTTCCAGTAATAATTAAATGTTTTTCTATATCCATAAAAACAAAACCTCCATAAAATAATTTATAAATATCATTTCCTTATTTAGAAATAATATACAAAATTACTAGAAAAAAACTAAAAAAAGATATATACTAATTTAAATAAAAATAAAAGGATGATGAAAAATGATAGATGAAACAAGACAAATAGCGTTAAAAACTTTATATAAAATAGAAAAAGAAAAAGCATATTCTAACATAGCTCTAAATGAAACATTAAATGAGAATAGAAAAAAATTAAACAATAAAGATATAGGACTAATATCAGAAATAGTATATGGAGTAACAACTTGGAAGCTAACACTAGACGAAATAATAAAAAAATATTCAAAAATAAAAGTAAAAAAAATATCCCCATGGATTATAAATATATTAAGAATGGGAATTTATCAAATAATATTTTTAGACAAAGTACCAAAATCTGCAGCTGTAAACGAAAGCGTTAATTTAGCCAAAAGATATGGACATAAAAGTAGCTCTAATTTTGTTAATGCAATTTTAAGAAAAGTAGAAAAAGAAGACCTAGAAGAACTAAATAATATAGAAAACAATGTAGAAAGAATATCTAAAACAACATCTATGCCAGAATGGATAGTAGAAGAATTGCTAAAAGAAAAAACTGTAGAAGAAACAGAAAAAATTTGCCAAAACTCTAATAAAAAGCCAAACTTAACAATAAGAATAAACAACTTAAAAATCTCTAAAGAAGAACTAGAAAAACAATTTAAAAAAGCAAATATAGAATTTGAAGAAGGAATATTAGAGGATTTTTTAGTATTAAAAAAAATAAAGAACATAGAAAATTTAGAACTATTTAAAAAAGGATATTTTTCTATACAAGATGAAGCAGCAGGATTTACAACAATTGTGTTAAATCCACAAAAAGGAGATTATGTACTAGACGCATGTAGTGCTCCTGGTGGAAAAACAACATACATGGCACAATGGATGCAAAACGAAGGTAAAATAGAAGCATGGGACATATATGACCACAGAATAAAATTAATAAAAGAAAATGCCAATATACTAGGAATAAAAATAATACAAACAAATATAAATGATGCTACAATATATAAAGAAGAATATAAAGAAAAATTTGACAAAATATTATTAGATGTTCCATGCCTTGGAATAGGAGTAATGAAAAGAAAACCAGATATAAAATGGCAAAGAAAGCAAGAAGATATAAATGAAATTACAAAAATACAATACCAAATATTAGAGAAATGTTCAAAATATTTAAAAAAAGGAGGAGAACTTGTATATTCAACTTGTAGTATTTTTAAAGAAGAAAATGAAGAAATAATAAAAAAATTTATAAAAAATTATCCAGAATTTAAAATTGCAAATTACAATATAAAACAAAATAATTATTTTTATAAATACATAGAAGATGGAAAATACTTAAAAGTTTATCCAAACGAAAATACAGATGGATTTTTTATTTGCAAAATCATATTACAATAATATTACATTTACATTACATTTATATTAAATGTATTGACTTTTTTTTTATAAAATATAAAATTAAATAGTAGTCTATAGCAAAAAAAATAAAAATAGAAAAAATATACAAGAAAAATCAAGTATTGTTTTTAATTTTTTGCAAAACATAATAAAAGAAAATAAAAAAGGAGCAAAAAATGGCAAATTGTCTAGGTTTATATATACAAAATAATATAATTAAATATGCTAAAATATCAAAAGAACACGATAATTTTAAAGTTGAATCTTTTGGTGTTAAATTTTATGACAATTTAGATAAAGCTATAGAACAAGTTGTAAAAGAAACATACAGCTATAAATCATCAATTAGTGTTAATTTGGCTGAAGAAACATACAACTATTTCAACCTATTTGCATTAATGAACAAATCAGATTTAGCAAAAGCTATAAAAACAGAATTTGATTCATATTGTGCAGATAAAGGATACAACCCAAATGTTTTCGAAACCAGATATGCAATAGTACCTAATATTGATGAAAAAGAAAAAGTAAAAGTTATATATGTAAGCGATAACAAAAACGAATTAAATAAAACAACACAATTATTTTCTAATTATAAATTAACAAATGTATCTCCAATATCAATGTCAATACCAAATTTAGCAACATTTGATCCAAAAGAAAATGCATTAATTGTTAATATAGAAGATAAAACTACAAT
>CAKPKZ010000120.1 GCA_934167435.1 uncultured Clostridia bacterium
ATTTACCTCATTATTTGTTTCTGGCTTATTTGATGGTATGTATTGTATCTTTTCAAAAATATTATCTATAATGGCATCTATTTCTTCTAGAGCATTAATAATTTTTTCCTCTATTGCAAATGTATTTTTTATAATAACAACATAATTATCTACAGCTTTAAATCTATATAAAGTTTTTTTCTTTACAATCATATATTTCCTTATATATCCATTATCTTCTTCATGTCTTGTAGTAAGTTCACACACAAATCTGTTATTACTATTTTCTAATACTTCTCCTGCATATTTCAACTCACTTTCAATTATTTTATCTAAAGTTTTATCCTTTTTTATCTTTTCTATAATTATTTTTAATTCATATTTTTTATCTGTAAACAACTCAAAAACAGTTCTCATATATTCAGGTTTAAATAAATCATCAAGTTCTCCAGGAATACTTGTATCTTTATATTCATCATGTCGTATTTCTTGAAAATTATTAGGTACAACAAATCTTATTATACTATCATCTTCATTTTTTATATCAATTTCCTTTGGCGAATTATTTAACATATCTTGCCTTCCTTGTTCTTGCAATTCTGTCCTTTCATAAGGAAGCACACCATTATGTATTAATTCCACAACACTTTTTAATGGTTTATCACTATCTAGTATTTTTACTAATTCATTTATATCGCTTAATTTAATATATTGTTTTAAATTCTCTATATTTCTAATCATTATTTCTTTGAAAACATTTACATCTCTAGTCATATCAACAAAATCTGGCATTTTAACTTCAAGGTTTTCAATAAGATTAACAAGTACAAAAAACTTAAATACAAGTCTTGCCTGATCACTCCAAAATCTGTCTTGTTTATATTCTTCTATTGTTTGTTCTGCTAACTGATTTAATAAATTAATGACTTTGCTATTAACTCCATTTTGTTTAAATTCATTACTAATTTCTCTTAATATAGAACTATCCCCAAAAACTATTTCCATTGCTTCTGTCATTGTTTTTCCTCTAGACATCCAGTAACTTAATCTTTGATTTATTTCGTTCATAACAGCATTATTATTGCTATCATCATCTGTTCCATTCAAAGACCAAACAA
Organism: uncultured Clostridia bacterium; assembly: GCA_934167435.1. Lineage (GTDB taxonomy): Bacteria > Bacillota > Clostridia > TANB77 > CAG-508 > CAG-269. The sequence goes on from CAKPKZ010000120.1 coordinate 1,098, forward strand.
GTTCCATTTCTAATCCATTGCTTATATTTTTAAGTATTTCATTTGGATTAACATTATTTACTACTTCCCATGATATATTAAATAAATATCCATTTAACACTAAATAATTTTGTAATATCCTAACTTTCATATCACTTTTGCAACTATCCACAAATACCTGTTTAATATTTTTTTGTCCTTCTATGGAAAATTCTTCAATAATCTCTATTCCTTGTTTTTTCATAGTTTCTACATTCTTTTTGTATGCAGCATCTAATTCATCTTTGCTACATTTCCCATCACAAACAATACTAATTAATTGATTGTATTCATTTAAAAATAAAAATGTCGTGTTGCTACTTACTCCAAGCTCATTGTATTTGTTTTTATCTAATACTTTCCAATTTTCTGGCATCATTAAATTTATTCCTGTTATATCATCATGAGTAGGTACATAAAGCATAAATTGCTTATCTTTTGTTATATCGTATAATACTCTTGCTAAATATTTAGTAACTGGAAGGTCTGGATTATTTTTTAATAGATTTTGATATTCTCCATATATTATCTGTACTATATTGTTACTAATTCCTTGTGGTATGTTATATTTTTTAAATAATAATTCTATTTCCTCCATTGTAGAAATTCTAGGTTCTCTATGTTCTTGTTGTGCTATATACATAAGTTCATTGATTACCAACTCATCATCTACAAAGTATCTACTATAACTATATAGTGCATTAGAAACATTATATAACCCTTTTTCTGTATAATAGAATCCTAAATCTCTATAATATTTAGCCATAAGTGGCACTTCATATATATACTCATACGCTTTTTCAATTTCAACTCTATATTTTTCCCAATCTCCCATGCCTCTATATACATTAATTTTTTCAGACATTATTTGAATACTAACTGGATTCCATTCTAATCCTTTATCTAAATATTCTATCGCTTTTTCATAATTTTTGTTTTCGTATTCAATATAACCTAGAAAAAAATACACTTCTGCAATATTATTATTAGGATTAATATTTTTCTTTTGTGGTCTATATTTATTAAAATATATAGCAGCTTCAATATAATTATAAAAACTATAATGTGTAGCTTGTTCATCTTCTGGAACTTTAAATTCTTCCATTGCTATTATGTTTTCTAATTCTTTTTTAGCTACTATGTATTGTTTATTTTTTATCATTTTATCTATTTCAATCATTTTATCTTTATAATTCATTTTATCCTCCGATTATTTTTATCATCTCGATTTTATTCTACCATAACGACTAAAAAAAAACAACAAACCATATAAAATAAAAAAAATTATACGGCTCAATTCGTTATATTATGTTGATTTGCTGGCTTATTTTAGTACACTTTTAGTTTTAGTCAAAATCAATCCAAGGCATTTCATCTTGTGGACTTTTCCAATCAATATTATATCTTTCTTTCATGATTTGCTTAATTAATGCCCATTCATGATGGCAACACCCCATAACAGGATAATCCTTACCATCTATAGTTTGAATCATATTTGACATCTTTAAAAATTCAGTTACCTCAGGCATTATTTCAGCTAGACATTTTTTAATATATTCTTCATCATATATTTTTTCATTATTATTTCTAAAGCCATCTATATTAGCTATTCTAACTGCTAGATATGGCTTTTGTTTTGAACTTTCTAATAAGAACATATAAAACGTATCATTAAAATCGAAAAATCTTTGTTCTTTTTCTTCGTATGGTCTAAATACTGCTGTCTCACGTTCTACTTCTAATGCTGCTTCTTTAAAATCCATTGTATAAGTTCCTCCAACTGGAATGGAAGCAAAAAATTATACATATTTTTATTATGAGATTTATATCTATTTTGTAATAAATATAATTTATATTTTCTCTTTTTGACTTTCATACACATATTACAAATGAAATGTGTATAGGAGTCAATAAATTATTTCCAACTTTTTTATAAACATTATACCATATTTTCTAAAAGTGTTTTTCAATCCATAAATGCAGGATCTATTCTTCTATTTTTAATTTTCATACTTTCAGGTATTTGTAAACTTAAGATAATGATTTTATTTTATATATTAGGTTGCGAATTTGTGTCCATTATCAAAGTTTTGTGTAATAAGAGATAGAAACAAAATATAAAACCATACATATATGGTCCTACCCGTAAAATCTTGTTACTCCTTGCTATTCAAAACTTATATTACTTTCTTATAAAACTCTCTTAAATTTGATTCTGAAGCTTCATTATTTTTAATTATTCTTGGTTAGATTATTTTTATAAAAATTTTACAAATCCTAATATTTCAGTATTTTGCTTAATTATTAAGTTATATGGCTTAAATATTAAAATGGTTTAAAATTGATTTTCGTAAGTTTAAATTATAATAATTAAATATATATTAATTGTAAAACCAAACATTAAAATTTGTAATTAACAAATGTTCGTTTTAAAAATTCTATAAATTTAAAATCTTTAATTTACAATTTTTAAAATTTGAAAATTTCAAATGCAATATTTTTTAATTTTATTTTTCAATTTTAAAAACTTTTAATTATAAATATTAAATAAATTTTATTTTGTAAAACTTTGCACAAAATTTTTCTATGTCTTTTTTATTATATTAAAAATATAAATCTACAACATTAAAAAAATGGCTATCCTTCCCTACTCTACTCAATTTTATTCAAATTAATAAAAAAGCCGAATTAGTTATAAATCGGCTTTTCCATTTCAATTACTCAATTAATTCACATTTAATTTCTGCTAGCATATCAGGATTTTCTCTCAAAAAATATTGTTTAATCTCCAAAGAATCTTCTTTGGGCATTGTAGAACTCTCAAGCAACTTATGTATAAATAATTTTGTATACGGAACTTTATAATCAAGTTTCAATTTTATTACTTCTAAAAAAACTTTATAAAATTCTTGAAATGATGAATTTTCACTCATATTTCTTTTTCGTATTTCTTTATACCAAGCTTTAAAAGACTCTTCAAAATCTTCTAAGACCAAATCAAAAGCAGCCATAGCATAATCAATTGCACCGTTCTTATTATGAAAACTACCTGTTAATGTAATATGCTTTAAAAAGGATTTCTCACAGAATTCTATACTTACCAATTTACTAGCTAATTTGCTTTCTGTCTCAGATAATACTCTAATTCCAAAAGAACGACTAAATTGTTGTCTTATTTTCTGTGCTTTTTGTGGGTTGTTCTCACATCCACATTCAATAGCTACTTCTCTTAAATCTGGGTACTTTTCTAACATCCGTTCCCAAATTCCATTTGAATAAATTGTGTAATCTGCCATATTAAATTTCCTCCTTAACTAATTGGTTTTCGAGTTAATATTAAATATCTATAGAATATATTTTAACATATTTTATGAGAAAAGTAAATATGATGAATAATTTCAGTATGAGTTTTTTTAACTGGGGATTTCCTTAGATTTCAATATTTTTAAACACTTAATATAATTTAATTAGATTTA
>CAKPKZ010000121.1 GCA_934167435.1 uncultured Clostridia bacterium
TAATTGGACTGTTTATTATTTTTTTTATCGTAATATCCCATATTACAGTTCTATCTGTTAAAGAAAGATTTCTATGTAAAACATCAACAATAATAAATTTAAATAAGCCTATTTTGTTTACTATAACAAGCAAAAAAAATAATACAACATTTACTACTATAATCTTCTTAATTGTTTTTATTGGAATATTTGCTCCATAAATTAAATATAAAATACACAACAACAAAATAATAAAACAAACTTTGCCCCCTCCTAAATCTCTTACTATAGAAAATGTAAGCAAATTCAATAAAGGAACAGTGGGTACAGTCATTTTCTTTAATGTTATATATTTATTCATAAAGCAAAATAATATAGAAATAATATATAATCTTACTGACGTATTATCTCCACCCATAAAAAATATAGGATTATTATTATCTCTAAACATAGCATTAGGATAAAAAATAATTGATGAAAATGTATTAATAATTAGCAACAGCAGAAGATAAGTGGAAAAAATATTTATAAATTTTGTTGCATTCTTTTCTAAACCATACTTTATTACATAATATGTAGTCATAAAAGAAACTAATTCCTTAACATAGCCTAACAAATCACCTTTATTTAATGTGGTTGTAAATAACAAAAACATATAAAACAGGAAAATAGTAAAATCAAATTTGTTAAACCTATGATTATATAATATGTTGGCTACTGCATAAAAACACACTAAAATAGCTCCAATATACCACAATAAATTTAATGCACTAGATACATATGAAATACAACCAATTTTTAAAGCAAAGAAAATCATAAAAAATAACAGTAATCCTTCTTTTGAAAGTTTAAAATTCTTCATATTAACACCTTATTTTTTTAAAAATTCTTTCATAGTTTTATAATTATCAACACTGTTAAAATAATCTAATGCATTTTTTGAATAAAATTCATAATTTTTCTCCATTGTATTTAAATCATTTAAAATATTTTTTTCTGCTAATTTTGTACAAATTCCAGCATTTGAATTACCTATAGTATTTTTTAGTCCTGGAATATCATTTCCTATCATTGGAATACCAAAACCTCCATATTCAAAAATTTTATTTGGAGCACAAAATGCTTTATTTAAAATTGTAGGTCTATAAAATAAAATACCAAACTTTGCATAACTAGTAACCTCCAAATGTAATGGTGCAGGAACATAAGGGTAAAAAACACAATTATCATAAATATCAACAATTTTTTCATAACTATTATATTCATCGATTCCCATTAAAACCAATTTATACTTTTTTTGGCATTTCTTCAATGCTTTCGCAAGTTCTAATAATTCTTCCGTGTTTTGAAGATATCCCTGATATATAATAACATCATCATTTTTAATTTCATCAATAATTTTTTTTGTTTCTTCAGAAGTAGGTTCAACCCTTCTTGTTGTTAATTGATTATATGGTTTATTTGGAAAAACAGTTGGTAATTCTTTGAGATTATACCAAAATTTTGTTATATAAGCTCTTGTTTCCTCACAACAAGTAACTTTATAAGCATTTTCTAATATACCATGTAGTAATTTACGTTTTTTAGGAGCATCATCCAACAATTCTAGTAAAGTTACAATATATTTTTTTCCTTTTAACAATCCTTTCATCGGAATAACAGTCTCTGCTGTTCCAAACCAATAAATTGTATCATTATCATCATAACGTTTAAGATATTTTTTTAATCCCCTTCTAAATTTTAGCCAACCTTTTAATTTATTTACCTTTCCAAAGTACTCATCCTCTATATCAGAAATTTTAAAACAACTAATCCCTTCACCTTCTAATAAATTTAGTGTATTTTTATCACAGGTTCCATATAAAACATCAATATCATATCCCAATTTTTTTATCATTCTTATATGTGAAACACATGGGGGATAAAAATGCAGTCTTGATTTTACAATATATACATATTTCATAGATCTATTTCTCCTTCTTTTAATTATATTCCTTTAGTAATTCAATATATTTTTTATACAAACTATCAGCAAGTTTATTTATATCATACTTTTCACGCAAAAAAGTATAGTCATCAATTTTATGATTACAATCAGTTATACATTCAGTTATTGTATTGCACCAATCTTTAACAGAATCAATAGGTAAAAACAAAGTCTTTTTTAACATTTTTGTTTCAAGTGTAATTGAATCTGAAAACAGGCATTTAAGCCCATTAGCTTGAGCCTCAATTCCAACAACAGGTAATCCCTCATAAAATGATGGTAAAATAAATAAATCCATTGCACTATAATATTTGTAAACATCATTTATAGAACCATAAAATTTAATATAATTATTAATTTTCATATCAATGCTCTTATTTTTTATATCTTCATCTAAATTTCCACTACCAAACCACCAAAATTCAAAATTAATATTTCTTTTTACTAATTCTTTTACTATTTCAAGAATGAAATATGGGTTTTTTTGAATAGTTAATCTTCCGACTGTTGAGACAATTATTTTTTCTTCCTCCACATTATTTTCATTTCTTACCCTTCTTCTCGCAATATCATTGAACTTGAAAGTATCCAAATCAATAGCATTATTAACAACATAAAATTTTCTATCCTTAAAAATACTTTCCCCAGCAAGTTTAGAACAAGAAAAAAAATTATTTGAATAGTGTATACTTAAGTATTGAAATGGTTTATTACGCAAAAGTTTTAAAAAATTATCTCCATTAGAAGTAGCATGACTATGTAATATCCTAACGGGAACACCGTATTTTTTTGCCATATATGCAATAGGAAAGTTACTATTTAAAACATTTGAATGTAAAATATCATATTTTTTACCTTTAAATAGTTTTGCTAAAAACAAATACATTTGAATCGGCTTTTTGCATGAAGGCATCACATATATATTGCTTTTATGTCTTTTAATTTCTTCATAGTAAGGAGAATCAGTTTCAGAAACAATAAGAAAATCGATATTTACATTTTCCTCTTTTATCAGTTTCCTATAATAATTCATTATATAACTTGAAACTCCATTAGAAACTCTCATATTTTTAACTACATAAATTATATTCATAATAGTTTCTCCTGTCTTTTAAATTTTAACTACAACAATAACGATTACTTTTTAAAAGCAATTATTTTATGATCCCTTCGTTCTTCCTTTGGTGGAAGTTTCATATAATTTCCATACAATTGACTTAAATATTTATCATAATCTTTAGGTCCAAAAAATTGAAATTCCTCAAAGTTGTATTTTCTTCGATCATCAAACCAACATTTTTCAAAACACTCTTTCAATTTATATGGTGAAAATAAAGAAGCTACATAATTTGAATTTATATTGTTATATTTTTGAGAAACCCTTTCATATTTTTTTATAAAATGTTTTTTATTAATAAATTTTGAAAAAAAATTTAAAATTTTCTTAGTTTTTTTATGTTTTATACTATCTTTTGCATCAAAATCTGTAGTCATTGCCATAACAATACTTCTATAGAAATAACATCTCATTATAAATATTTTTCGTTTTATTTCACTATTTGGCAAATTATCAAATGGAAAAATATCAACCCATAGACCATGTTCTGTAATATTATCATCCATTTTAGCAACAGTTCTATTATCAACTGCTTTAGCAAAAGTATAATAATATCCATCAACGTCAGAAGTTAAAACAGATAACCACGAATATCTTGTTTGATTCTTCAAAATTTTTATTAATTTATTGTAATCACTTCTAAATAGCATAATATCAATATCATCGTCCCAAGGAATGAACCCTTTATGCCTAATTGCACCAAGAAGTGTTCCACCACACATATAATATTTTAAATTATTTTTTTCACATATTTCAGAAATGATATTTAACATTTCTAATTCTAATTTTCTACATTCATTTTTTGATAATCTTTTCATCATAATACTCCCCAACATTTTATAAATATTCATCTAAATCAATATAAAAATCATTAAAAGCACAAAGAAAATAAAATCATTTTATTTCTTAATTTAAATAACATTTATTTTGTAAAATTCTAAATATTTATCTTCCAATTTTTTTGCTTCACAATGAATATCATACTTTCCATTAACAGCCTTTCGAAAGAAATCTAATCTCCTACTTGAATGCGTATTCAGTATTTTCCTCACCCATATACTTCTATCCTCCTCTAAATCAATAAAATCTACAATATTAGTAAATTTAGCCAATTGAGGAACCTCACTTGAAGCAAGACAAGGCAATCCATTCGCTTGTGCCTCTATTAAAACCATCCCTAGTCCCTCATATAATGATGGAAAAAGAAAGACATCCATAGCATTATATAATTGATTAACATCATTTCTTTGCCCTAAAAATTTTACACAACGACTTAAATTCAACTTTTCTACCTTTTCTTTGATTTCTTTCATTAAAGGACCTTGCCCTACTAGTAAAAGAATAGAATTTCTATTTTTTTGATGGATTTCATTGAAAATATCAATTAAAAATCGATGATTTTTTTGCTCAACAAATCTTCCAATATGTCCAATGACTAAAGTATCATCATCAATTTCTAATTCTTTTCTTTTTTTACGTCTTAATTTCTCATCATACTTAAATTT
>CAKPKZ010000122.1 GCA_934167435.1 uncultured Clostridia bacterium
GTGTAGGGCATGGGAAAACCTCCTGGGAATTATAATGATGGTGAATGATTATTTATATTCAAAAGTCATAACAACTGGAAGATGATCTGAAATTTCGGATCTAAAGTTACGTGTTTTATTATTATAATTTTTCTCTCCAACTTTTATATAATTTTTAGGATAAGAACTAAGTTGTATATTAGAAAATACATGATGTATAACCCCAATATTTTTTATTTTTCCAGAATACAAAAAATGATCATAATCATTTGCCAAAAATAGTTCATTATTTTTACATTTTGTACTTATTGTAGTTTTTAATCCTGTATCATCAATGGGATTTGTATTTCCATCTATATAAATCTTTTTATTCCCATAATTTCTAATAGTTTCATACACCATTCTTATACTCATATTAAAATCTCCTGCTATGATGAAACTTTGATTATTACAATAAGCGTTAATAATATTTCCCATTTTTTCTAAATCAAATTTAGGATCTTGGTAATATGTATGAATATTCATTATTAGAAATTTTTTACTCATATTATTTTTAAAAGCAAATTGTATAACTTGGAAGTTATTAAAATATGATTTGTAGTTAATGAATAATTTTGAATCTTGAAAATTTATAGGATATCTTCCATTTCCTAATGTCATAAATACTTCAGAGTTATATAAAACAGCATTATTTAGTGTAAAAGGAGGTTTTTTATTATTATAATCATTTCTTAAGTAGTTAAATGTAGAAATTCCGCTCCATTTTTTTAATGATTGTTTTTCTTTCAATGAATCTTTTAGAACCCTTATGAATTCTCCTTTTATATCAGAATCTGATAATATAGGAGTTTCTTGAAGTAAAACAATATCAGCATTGCTCATTTTAATTATTTCCGCTATATCATTAACCCATTCTGTGTTATTGGCTCTATGTTGACCAGAAGCTCCTTGTATATTGAATGACATAACTGTAAAAGTTTCAGAATAGAAAAAGTAGTTTAGAAAAATAAATATTACTGAAATGAAAAATTTGTTATGTTTCATAATAAATCTTACTTAATTTTTTCTTTTGCTTTTTTATGTCCTAAATTACTTGCTTGTAAGTAATAATAATTAGCTCTATTTTTATCTTTGCAAGTTCCATATCCATTCTCGAAACATATGCCTAATTGGTAATAAGCATTCATGTTTCCTTTTAGTGCAGACAATTTAAACCATTTTAAAGCTTCAAAATAATTTATTTCAATGCCTTCCCCATTAAGGTACGCCATGCCTAATGAATATTGACTTTCTGAATTTCCTATTAATGCATTTTTATATTTTTCTTCTAATGTCTCTGAAAAAGTATCTTTTATTATATTAGGATTACTTAAATCTCCATATTTAGAAAAGGTAAATTTTTTTGTTTTGTTTGAAAATGAAATAAGTCCATAAATATATAAATAATCATTATTATTTGATAAAACATTTTTCTTATAGAAAAACGGAGATGATAAGTTATTTTTATATGCAGAATTATATTTATCTATGATTAACTTTAATTGATCCTCTTTATCGACTTTTTTTAATTCTTTATTTTTTGTAAATTGTTTGAAATCAGTTAAAAAATTTGAAACATTGAAATATTCAGTATTTGTTAAATCTTCTTTTAAATTTTTATTTTGATTAAAGTCGTGCATAATAGAATAGGCTTGGTATAAAGATTTTATATCAGAACTATCAAAATATTCTGCATTGTATTCTAAAGTAATTTCATCCCCATCTTGTCCATTTAAAATTATGGTAAAATTACCAATTTTTTTAATGAAAGATTTAAAATCGTAGTTTACAAAAAAATATCTCCTATCTTCATTATCAATAGTAATTGAGTCATAATATTTATCATTTATTAAAATACTCAAAGAATATTTTTGTCCATAATTTATTGGTAAAAACAGAGTAAGATTATTAGAATTAACAGTTTTTTCATTTTCTGTAAAAAAGTTTAAAGTTTTCTTTATTATATTTAATTTTTCTTGACTTGCTAGAACTGTTGATTTTAATTCTTCTTCTGTAGCAATTTTTAATTCTCCTAGTAATATCGCTTTCTTATAATTAAAATCCTTGTTAGATGCGGCAACAATATATTCATATAAAGTTCTTGCTTGCATAACATATTGCCTATTATCATCGATAACAAGTTTTAATAGACGCAGAGCTTCTTCATTTTCTCCCAATGTAAAATAAACACCTGCCATATAAAATCTATTTTCAGACTCATTGTTTGCAGTTTTATCTTTTGAAATTATATTCAAATACTTTTTTATAGAAGGAATATCATTTCTGGTTTTTGCTATTAAAATCATATTTTTGGCTAATTCTGTATAATAAGTATCATTATCAATAATTGAATATCTTGCTTTTTGCTGTTCAAAAATATTATAACATTCTTCTGCCTTAATATTATTTCCATCTGTTTGGTATGCTCTTCCTAATTCAAACCAGTATGGTGAAAAAAAGTAAAAAATACTTCTTTTTTGTTCTAGTAAATTAATTTTTGCCTTTATATCATTATTATCAAGAGTTTCAACTAGCCATAGCATTTGATCTTGTTTTATTTCATATTTTTTAGGAATATCATAAATTGTTATAAATTTAGAATATGTAGTCCATAATGCATTTTTTTGCATTTCAACAGTTTTTAATGTTTGTTGTTCTAGTTTAAATAAGTCGTTTATTTTTATATTTTCTGCAGTAGAGATTGCATCTTTATAATTAAAAATAGCAGAAACTCCTGTATAGACTAAGCCAGAAACGATTTTAATTGGATCTAAAGAAAGACTCGTAGCTGTCAAACCAAATCCTGTGTTATTATTAAATAATGATTTATATATGTTATTTGTTTTTTCTTTTTCCGCTTGTTGCTTAATAAAAGTTTTCTCATTATCTTGAAGTTTGAGATTTGTTAATGTTGTTAGCATATTACTATAAGCAGTGATAGATTCTTGTTCTTTATCTTTTAATTTTGTTTTATCAATTTTACAAATTATATTTTCGTATTCTTGATCTAAAATTAATCTACTTTGGTAGTATTCAATGACTTGTAATGAATACTGAATCTGATTCATTAACATTGCATATATAATTTTTTCATCTTCACCAATGTTTTTTGTCTGAGCAAAAATCGTATTTGATATAAAAATTACAACCAGTAAAAATATTTTTTTTATATATTTCATTATCATTTTTATCTCCATTTTCTATTCCAAATTAAGTTCATTCCAATCAGCAATTTGCCAGTAACCATCTTCATCTAAATACATTTCAATTTTCTTTCCATTGTTATTTCTATTTAGACGGAAAAAGTATTCCTTGGAAGATAAATCAAAATGCAAGGCATGGGTAATATTTATAGAAATATGTTTTTTCCTAGGTTCATAGACACATAGATTTATAAATATCTGATTATTTCTCATGGAAAAATCCATTACCCTTGCTTTTGAATATTGTACATTGCTGTTATCGTCATCAGTACAGTTGTAATCCTCACAATTGTAATCATTGTTTGGATTATAAGGAAGAGCAGGTTTAGGTGGTATATTTTTTGCTACAGAATCAATTATTCCTCCAATTCCTATCAAACATAGTGCACCTCCGATTATATCACCTATAATCGAACCTTTGTTGTTATTGCCATTTCCATCATAATAAGACATGAATTCCATCTCCTTCAAATATTCTTCTTTCTATTATATCCCCACATTCAACTTTACGCAAACTATAGTGCGTGTAACTATAAAGTGTGTTATTATAGGGTTTGATAAAATATAATTTTCCTATGGATTTAGGAAAGGCGATTGTTGAGTTGCGTAAGCGCAATGGGCTTAGTCAGGAGCAGCTTGCTTTTGACGCTGGCGTTTCTAGGCATTATATGTATAAAATAGAAAATAATCTTGCAAGTCCAACTGTAAAATCGCTCGAAAAACTTGCCGCCGCATTAAAAATCAAGCCGTCCATGATTTTTCTGACTGCCGAACAGATTAATTAGCTTGCCGAATCGCTTCATCCAGACAATCTTCAAATTCTTCTTCAGAAATAATTTCTGCCTCCGAATCTTGTTCAGGACCAATGTAAATATAAGAAGTATATCCATACCAAGAAGATTCAAGATTCGGGAGAATTGAATTTTTAAGCAGCCGGGCATTTTTTCTGTTTAACAATGCAGTTATTTGACCTGGAGTGCTTGTGTCAAAGTCGATTTCAATATCATGATCTATATCCAAAACTGCCAACGTCATTGTGTTATACATCTGGCTTTCCTGAATCGATACATATCGGAAAATCTTTTCCTCCGCAAAAAGCGCAGCTCCAGCTATCATCATCAAAATCAAAACAAATTTCTTCTTCATAAAACACCTTCCTTTTTCTGTTTTGCAAACATTTTACATCAGTATCTCTATCAAATCGTGATAGAGTAGTTTTTATTTTCACAACAAAATTTGGGCGTTCCCGGCCTGTCAGCCTCGCAAAGCTCAACTGCCATCC
>CAKPKZ010000123.1 GCA_934167435.1 uncultured Clostridia bacterium
GTTTACATATAAACAGCAGTTCTTCAAATAATGTGAGTGGCTCAGAAGTATATGTAACAAATAATACTTCTTGTGCAAAATATAAACAAGAAACAACAAAATTAGGAAATAAAATTTTAAATAATTTATCTAAATTAGGCATAAAAAATAATGGAGTAAAAATTAGATTAATTCCAACAGATACGTCAGATGTATATTCAGATGGTACAAGAGCTGATTATTATGGAATAATAAGGTATGCAATGAGAGGTACTATGATAGACAATGGAGTAACATCGGTATGGAGAGATGGAAGAAAAGTACAAGTAGAAGCTTCAAGATCAGTTAATGTTCAAAGTGGAGAGGGAATTCCTACAGTGTTAGTAGAACATTGCTATATAAAAGGAGAAGATATAAAATATTTGAATTCAGATTCAAAAATACAAGCATTAGCAAAAGCTGATGCAGATGCTATTGTGGCACAATATAATTTAACAAAAAAAGGTGAACAAAGACAAAATAAAGTTAATAGCAAAATACAAGATCAATGTTTAATTGTTGAGCCAGATACATCTGCAGCAGATATAAAAAAACAATATTCAGGAGCAATAATCTCAGATGAAAAATTATCAACAAAAAGTAGTGTACAAATAGGTGGAAAAAAATATACTGTTGTAAAATTAGGGGATGCAAACTGTGACGGTGTAGCTGATGCAATAGATTTATTATTAATTAAAAGAAAACTTTTAGGAAAAGTAGTATTAGATAAAGAAGAAGAATTATCAATTAATTTAAACAATGATTCAATAATAGATGCTGTAGATTTATTACTAATGAAAAGACATTTATTAGGAACAAACTATATTAGTCTATAAATGGAAAAGAGGTAAAAAATGAAAAAGTTATTAAAAGTTTTAATTATATTTGTATTTAGTATTTTCTTTACTAAAGGAGTTTATGCAGCAAGTTCTAGTTTATCTGCATCGTCAACAAAGGTAAACAAGGGGCAAAGTGTAACAATAACAGCAAGTGTTAACAATGTTGCTTCATGGAATATGAAAATGAGTGCTAGTGGAGGAAGTTTGTCTGGAAAGACAGCATCTGCAGATACCTCAGATGATGGAAATGGAGTTTCTATGCAAGTTATGTCTGCAAAATTTAGTGCAAACGTTGCTGGAACATATACAATTTCACTTACAGGTCAACTTGTAGACGAGAATTTGAAGTCTAGTAAAGCATCTGGAACAGTAACAATAACTGTGGTAGAACCAGAAGAAAAAAAACAAGAGACAGCTACAACAAGCACAGGAACAACTTCAAATCAAAATAATAATCAAAAAAATAAAACAACACCTAATAATACAAACAATACAAACAACAATAATAAATCAAGTAATGCTAATTTGAGTAATTTAGGAATAAATCCAAATGATTTTAAAGGATTTAATCCAAGCGTAACAACATATGATGTAATAGTACCCAATGAGACAACTAGTGTAGAGGTTTATGCAAATGCGCAAAATAAAAATTCAACCATATCAGGAATTGGAAAAAAAGAATTAAAAGAAGGTTTAAATTCTATAAATATAATTGTAACTGCAGAAGATGGAACTTCTAAAACATATACAATAAATTTAACAAGACAACAATCAAATAGTACTGAAAATGAGGTTAAGCAAGAAGAAGTACCAACAAGACTTGAACAATTAAAGATAGAAGGATGTAAATTAAATCCAGAGTTTAATTCCGAAATATATGAGTATAATGTTGAGTTTACAGGAGATTTAAATAAATTAAATATAGAAGCACAAAGCAATAACGAAAATGCAAAAATTAATATTATAGGAAATGAAAACTTAATAAAAGGAAATAATACTATAGAAATACAAGTGACAGATCCTGAAAGTGATAAAACATTAAGCTATATTATTAATGTAAACAAAATAGAAAATGAAGAAAATAGAAAAGATAACAAATATATTTTTTATATAATTGTTGTGGTAGCATTAATTATAGTTATAGCAGTATTAGTGTTAATAATAAATAATAGAAAAAAGGGACAATAGGTCTCTTTTTCTATTATTTTAAACTTACAACAGTAACACCCATTTCACCTTCACCGAAAGTACCCATTCTATAATTTTTAACATGAGAATTAGTTTTTAAAAATTGATGGATGCCATTTTTCAATTTTCCAGTACCTTTTCCATGAACAATTCTAACAGTTTCAAGCCTTGCTAAATAACTATCATCTAAAAATTTATCTACAATAGGAACAGCTTCGTCTACAGTTAAACCGATTACGTTTATTTCGCTAGAAATAGTTTTGGATTTAGAAATATTTGTATAATTTTTATTATTAAAAGAATTTGTTTTAGTATTGTTTTTTTCTTTTTCTGGTAATGTTAAGTATTTAATAGGGATACTCATTTTTATATTACCAATTTGTACTTGAACTTCATTAGATTTAGAAACATGTGAAACAATAGTACCATTTTGTTTTAATGTGGTAACAAATACTAAAGTATTAGGAACGAGTTTTTCAACAGGTAATAAATTAGTATTTATTGTTTCTTGCTTTGGAATATTAATATTTTTTATTTTTTCATTAAGAGTATTTCTTAAGTTATTTAATTTAGCACCAGAATTGGTGTTATTAATTTGTTTTATTATATCATTTGCTTCTTCTTTTGCTTCTAGTAATATATTTCTAGCTTCTTGTTTTGCATTAACAATAATGTTTTTTTCTTGTTCTTTTAAACTAGAATTATCTTTTTCAAGTGAATTTTTTAGTTTAGAAATTTCTTCTAACTTTTTGGAAATTTCTAATTTTTCTTTTTCAACCTTAGATTTGTCATCATAAATATTTTTTAATAATTCTTCAAAATTAAAATCTTCGTCAGACATTAAAGATTTTGCTCTGTTAATAATAGAACTATCTAAACCCAATTTTTTACTAATTTCAAAAGCATTGCTTTTTCCTGGAATTCCTACTAACAAACGGTAAGTTGGAGATAGGGTATTTAAATCAAATTCAACAGAAGCGTTTTTAAAACCAGGAGTAACTAATGCATATTTTTTTAATTCTTGATAATGGGTAGTTGCAATTATTAGGGCTCCCATGTTTGAAAAATGCTCTAAAATACTTATTGCAAGATTTGCACCCTCTATAGGGTCTGTACCAGATCCAAGTTCATCAACTAAAATTAATGAGTTGCTATTTGAATTATTAATTATATCAACAATGTTAAGCATGTGAGATGAAAATGTGCTAAGGGAATTAGCAATACTTTGATCATCACCAATATCTGCAAAAATATTATCAAAAACAAATATACTAGAAGTGTCATCTGCAGGAATGTTTAAACCACTGCATGCCATACAGGTAAGTAAACCAACAGTTTTTAGAGTTACAGTTTTACCACCGGTATTAGGACCTGTAATTAATAAACAAGAGGTAGAATTTCCAAGGCAAACAGAAATAGGAACAGCCATTTCTTGGTTTAATAACGGATGCTTTGCATTGTTTAAGCAAATTTCTTTTTTTTCATTAATTTTTGGAGTACAAGCTTTTAAAAATTTTGAATATTTAGCTTTAGCAAATATAAAATCTAATTGTCCTATTGTTATAACATCTGTTTTTAAATTATCAATGTATGGATAGAACATTTTAGACAATTCTTGTAAAATTTTATCTATTTCTAAATTTTCTTCTATTTTTAAATTATTAAGCTCGTTATTAAATTCAAAAACACTAATAGGCTCTATAAATACAGTAGAACCAGTACTAGACATGTCATGAATAAAACCTTTAATTTGAGATTTATATTCTTCTTTAACAGGAATTACATATCTGTCATTTCTTATTGTTACAATATTTTCTTGAATATATTTTGAATATGTTCCAGAATGGATAATAGATATAAGTTTATTTTTTATATCTTGTTCAATTCTTTTTTGGTTTTTTCTAATTTTATTTAAATTAGAAGAAGCAGTATCTGCTAATGTATTTTCGTCTAAAATACATTCAAAAATTTTATTCATAAGAGAAGCATTTGAGTATAAATTGTCAAATAATTTTGATAAAATAGGATATTCGTTAACATTAATATAATCTTTATAAAAATATGATTTTAAGTTTTCAGATATCTTTAATATATTTGCCAAATTTAATAAAGCCTTTGGAGATAAGGTTCCAGAAGATTCTAAAGATTTTAAATAAACTTCAATATTTTCTATTTCAGATATTGAAGGGGTATTGCTTCTATAAATTAAATTAACAGCTTCTTGAGTTTCAAAAAGAAGTGATTTTACAACTTCTTTATT
>CAKPKZ010000124.1 GCA_934167435.1 uncultured Clostridia bacterium
TACAGAAATAACTGTAACACTTTTCAAGAGTCTCTCTTTTTAATTCACTGTCCACTTTTTGGGGAACAGTTCAAAATAGAACCTCTATTTTAAACTTAAATCTCAATTTTAGGTTGATACTTTTCAAGCCACATATTAACCTGGCACAAATAAGCCATAAGTTGAGGACCGGTCATTAATTGACCAAACCAAGGTCTTGTAAATGCTGTTCCATTTGTATTTAAAATATCTAAAATATATTGTCTATTTAATAAATTATTAATAGGAGCATTGTTATCTTTCATAATGTTTTCTAACATTCCTTTTACTTTAGCAAGATATGTTGGGTTATGTGTTTTTGGATAAGGAGATTTTTTTCTATCTACAATTTCAGAAGGAAGTAAGTTACGACAAATATATCGTAATAATCCTTTTTCACGGCCATTTAAAGCTTTCATTTCCCAAGGAATATTCCATACATATTGTGCCAATCTGTAATCGCAAAATGGTACACGAAGTTCCAAACCGTTATACATAGCCATTCTATCTGATCTATCTAAAAGTGTTTGCATAAACCAATTTAATGTAAGGTGAGAAATTTTCCTTTTTTCAGCAGTTTCTTTTGAGTCTATATCTAAAATTTCAACTTCATCTAAACTCTCATTATACCTATAATCAATATAACTTTTTAAATCTACTTTTTTGCCAATTGCAGGATTTAGAAGTTTTTGTCTTTCAGCAATTGCAATAGACCAAGGAAAAGTTCCACTATTTAAAGCATCTGTTCTGAAAAACCATGGGTATCCGCCAAAAATTTCATCAGCACACTCACCAGTTAAAGAAACAGTCATTTCTTTTTTTACATTTTTACAAAATAAAAGTAAAGAAGAATCAATATCTGCCATACCTGGCATATCACGAGCTATCATAGCATCTTCTAAATATGATGCCAATTCTGGGGTGTCAATTACAATCTGATGATGTTTTGTGTGCAAATTATTTGTCATTAATTCAATATAATAATTATCTGAATTAGGCTGAAAATCACTTTTTACAAAGTTTTTATCATTGTCTACATAATCTATAGAATAAGTATCTAAAGGAGGAAGACCATTTTGTTTACAATAATCTGCTGCAAATTTTGTTATAATACTAGAATCTAATCCGCCTGAAAGAAATGTACACAAAGGAACGTCAGAAACTAATTGCTTTGTAATAGAATCATTTAATAGGAATTCTACTTTTTCGCAGGTAGCTCCGTAAGCTATCTTTATGAGGCTCGGATTTTAGTTTCCAATATTTTTTACAAGTAAATCCTGATTTATTAAAGATTGCAAAAGATGCAGGTTTTAACTCGTAAATATTTTTAAATACAGTTGTACCAGGAGTATGAGCAGGGCCAATTCCAAATAGTTCACTTATACCTTGTTCATCTACTTTTTTGTCCACTCCGGGGAATTCAAATAATGCTTTTATTTCAGAAGCAAAAATAAAATTGTTTTCTAAGAATGTATAAAATAAAGGTTTTACTCCAAAATGGTCTCTAGCTAAAAAAAGTTCTTTTGTTTTAGTATTCCATATTGCAAATGCAAAAATACCATTTAAATGATTAACTACATCATTGCCATAATGAATGTAACTTTTTAGTAAAACCTCTGTATCACTATGAGTATGAAATGTAAAATCATTTTCTTCTAAGTTTTTTTTCAATTCTTTAGTATTATATATTTGACCATTATATGAAATTATATATTCTCCAAAAGAATACTTTTCCACCATAGGTTGTTTTCCACCTTCTGGGTCAATTACAATTAATCTTTTATGTCCAAAGGCTATATTTTCATTTATGTAATAGCCATCTTCGTCTGGACCTCTTTTTGATAAACTGGTATTCATATTACGTAAAATATTTTTATAGTTAGCAACGTCTTTTTTATAATTTACAAAACCAACAAATCCACACATTTTAAACCTCCATAAACTTTTTTAAATATTATATGCAAATAAATCACAAAAGTTTATTGATTTATGTAAAAAAATATAGTAAAATAGTGAAGAAAAGAGGGAAAAATGATACTAAAAAACGCACTAAAACATTTAAAATTAATTACAAAACATAAATGGGTAGTATTTAAATTATGTTGTAAAATTGGAATTCCATGGAGAGGATTAGTTCATGACCTATCAAAATATTCATGGACAGAATTTGGAGAAAGTATAAAATATTATACAGGAACGCATTCTCCAATTTCAGAGTGTAGAAAACAAACAGGATGTTCAATTGCATGGGTACACCATAAAGCAAAGAACAAACACCATTCAGAGTATTGGATAGACTTCTATCCAGAACCAAGACCTGTAATGATACCATACCAATATGTAGCAGAAATGATATGTGACAAATTAGCAGCAGGAATTGTTTATAGTGGCAAAAATTGGACAAGTGATTTGGAATTAAATTACTACATGAAAGAAAGAAAAAACAACTTAATTCATGAAGATATAGATAAACTACTTATTGATGTATTTACACAGGTAAAAGATAATGGAATAGATAAAACACTAAAAAAGAAGAACATAAAACAATTATATAAAAAATATTGTCAGAAATAATGTCACTAAATATTGACAAAATAAAAAAATACTTGTATAATCTTATAGTGACTAAAAATACTGTGAAAAAATAGAAAGATATATACATATCTAAATACAAGGAGGGAATTTAAATGGCACAACCAAAAAGAAGATGGTCAAAAGCAAGAACACATGCAAAAAGATCAACATGGAAAAAAGAACAACCAACATTTTCAAGCTGTCCACGTTGTCATGAACCAGTAATGCCTCATAGAGTATGCAAAAGCTGTGGATATTATGATGGAAAAGAAATAATTGCAAAAAAAGAAGAAAATTAATAATTAAAAGAGAACTCACAAATAGAAAAAATTCTATAAATGTGTAGTTCTCTTTAGCATTTAAAGGAGAAAAAAGCTATATGCTAAAAAGTAAAAAAATAATATTAATACTATCAGTACTCTTAATAATAGCAATAATTAGTAGCATATTGTTTACTATAAGAAACAATATAGGAAAAGCTCAAACAAAAAATAACGAAAAACAAGAAAACACTATAGAAAAAATTAATACTACAAATAACAGTAATATTAATATAAATATGTCGAAAGAACAATTATTAGAAAATATTAATCAGGCTGAAGAAGGAGTAAAAATCGACGAATTTTTAAAAGAATTAAAAAATTTAGAAATGTTTGCAATAGAGTTTAAAGAGGAAAATAATGTAAAAACTAGTATTGTAGAACTTTGCTTACAGTATATAAGAAAAAATAAATATAATAGTGATGCATGGAAAATTGCTGCTGGAAATATAAACGAGGAATTTGTTAAATATGTAAGTGAAAAATCAACAGAGCTTTTAAATTATAACTTTCAAAATGTAAAAATACCAAACACAAATGTTGATTTTGTTCACATGTGTGCTTCATTAAATTCAATTATTTATAATAGTCAAATAGTACCTTCAGAATATTCTGGATGGGCAGGAGACTTAGTGTCTCTTATGGGACAAATAGTAAAATATGATGAGAACAAAACAAATCAAGAGTTAATAAAATATGGTAAAATGTTGTTGGGAGCAAATTCTGAAAATACATTATTTAACGAAAAAGATATGCAAGCTGATATAGATAGTATAAATCTTTCAAAACAGATTTCTAATAGTTTTTATATAGAGATAATTAATTACTATTATAAACAAAAAAGTATAAGAAAAAATAGCATAATAGAGTTTAGAAATTATTTATTAGAAAAGGAAAATAAAATAACTATCTATGACGTTGTAATAAACAATTTTAGTAAAAATAAGGTATATATAAATGCTTTAATTAATAGCTTAACAAATTCAAATATTGCACAAAAATATAAGGATAACCAAGAAAAATATATAGAAGTAGCAGCACGTGTTTTCGAAGATTATTTTTTAAAAAACTTACAATAAAATATATACAAGAAAAAAATTTTGTGTTATAGTGTAAAAAAATAAATAGTAAAGAAGGTAATATAATGTTAGAAAAAATCTTAAAAAGAGCAAGTTGGTCAGACATAATTGTATCAATAATTTTTATAATTTTTGGAGTAATGTTAGTAACAAATCCAGAAGCGATAATTTCAATGTTGTCTGTTATTTTAGGTGGTATATTTATAGCAATAGGAGCATTTAAAGTAATTGAATATTTTTCTAGTGGCAAAGAAGATAGTTATTTATTAGGGATTGGCGTAGCAGTAGTTTTACTTGGAATTGTTTTAATG
>CAKPKZ010000125.1 GCA_934167435.1 uncultured Clostridia bacterium
AGTAGGAGGAGCAAGTCTAAAAGTAGAAGAATTTTCTAAAATAGTAAATTACAACAACCAATAAATTATCTAAAACAAAAGGAAGGTAAGAAATATGAAAGATAAAGTAACAATGCTAATGATATTAGATGGGTTTGGAGACAATAAAAATAAAGATGGAAATGCAGTAAAGCTTGCCAAAACACCTAATATAGATAAACTAATGAAAAAATATGAAAATACAGATATTTATACAAGTGGACTACATGTGGGATTACCAGAAGGACAAATGGGAAATTCTGAAGTTGGGCACACAAATATAGGAGCTGGAAGAATAGTTTATCAAGAATTAACAAGAATTACTAAATCAATAGAAGATGGGGACTTTTTTTCAAATTCAGAATTCATAGCAGCAATAGAAAACTGTAAAAAAAATAATTCTAAATTACACATTTTAGGATTAGTTTCAGATGGAGGAGTTCATAGCCACATACGTCATTTATATGCACTATTAGAAATGGCAAAAAGAAGAGACTTTGAAGATGTATATATACATTGTTTCTTAGATGGAAGGGATACACCACCTGCATCAGCCGAAAGTTATATAACTAAATTACAAGAAAAAATAAAAGAAAAAGGTGTTGGAAAAATAGCAAGTATTTCTGGAAGATTTTATGCAATGGACAGAGATAAAAGATGGCAAAGAGTTCAAAAATGCTATGATGCACTAGTAAAAGGAGAAGGAAACAAAGCTAGTAGTGCAATAAAAGCAATAGAAGACTCTTACCAAAAAGAAGTATTTGACGAATTTGTAGAACCAACTGTAATCTATAATGGAAATGAGCCAGTAGCAAAAATAGAAGAAAACGATTCTGTTATATTCTTTAACTTTAGACCAGATAGAGCAAGAGAAATTACAAGAAGTTTAGTAGATCCAAACTTTGATGGATTTGAAACACAAAAAATGAATTTATATTATGTATGTTTTACAAATTACGATGAAACAATGCCAAATGTTCATATTGCATTTAATAAAGAAACACTAATTAACACATTTGGAGAATATATAAGTAAAAAAGGTTATACACAATTACGTATAGCAGAAACAGAAAAATATGCACATGTTACATTTTTCTTTAATGGAGGGGAAGAAAAACAATATGAGGGTGAAGACAGAATTTTAGTACCATCTCCAAAAGTAGAAACTTATGACTTAAAACCAGAAATGAGTGCATATGAAGTAACAGAAAAAGTATGTGAAGCATTAAATAATGATAGATATGATGTAGTAATTTTAAATTTCGCAAATACAGACATGGTTGGACACACAGGAAGTTTACCAGCTGCAATAAAGGCAGTAGAAACTGTAGATGAATGTGTTGGAAAAATTGTAAAAATAATAGAAGAAAAACAAGGAAATTTAATTATAACAGCAGATCATGGAAATGCAGAACAAATGATAGATTATAAAACTGGAGAACCACATACAGCACATACAACAAATCCAGTTCCAATAATTTTAGTTACACCAGATAAAGAACTAAAATTAAAAACAGGAGGTAAATTAGCAGATTTAGCACCAACAATGCTTGAATTAATGAATCTTGAAAAACCAGCAGAAATGACAGGAGAGAGTTTGTTAATAAGAAAATAGAGGGGAAAATATGTTAAAGCATACTCGAAAAGTTAAAGAAATATATGAAAATATACAAAAAAAGTTATTTTACATGATTCCTGAAAAATGGGAAGAACTATATTTATATGCTTCAATAATAGAAAGACTTGGAAATATACAAACTGGAGAACTATATTTTTATTACATTCCAAAGGGATTATTTAGAAAAAAACCAGTAAATGTTTATGAAATTCCAACAAAATTTAATTTAGATGAAAAAGAATATTCTAAATTAGTTGAAGCATTATATATACAAATAAAAGAGTTAAGAGAAGAATTCAAAAAGATAGAACCAGAAATACCAGTATGGTCTAACATAACAATGTCAATACAAAACTTAAAGTTTAAAGTGGAATATGACTATGAAGATCTGCTAAGCAGCAGATTTTCTAGTTATGATAGACATATAATTTGGAGATATAAATATTTAAATATAGGAATAGAACAATGTAATAAAAAAGAAAGAGAAATATTAAAAAAATATTTATCAGAACCAAAAAGTACAAATAGAAAAGAAAGCTATGAAACAGGAATATACATAAAGAGTATAAAAAATATTGTAGGGTATGAAACAGACAATGAACAAGACGATGTAATTAATACATTAAATAATATAGAAGAAAAAAAGAATCAAATATTAATGTTTGATAATAAATAAATTAATAATAAAGTTTTTAATTTTAGGACATTGTCCTAATAATAAATCAATTGGATTTATTCCAAAACAAAGAATCGAAAGGAGCAATTAAAATGATTTATTCAAAAGAATTAGAAGGAATGTGTAAAGTTGCCAAAGGAGTAGACCATGGGCCAGCACCAATTCCAGAAGAAGGAAAATGGGTAAAAGCAAAAGAAATTAAAGATATATCAGGATTAACACATGGTATAGGATGGTGTGCACCACAACAAGGAGCATGTAAATTAACATTAAATGTAAAGGATGGTATCATTCAAGAAGCATTAATAGAAACAGTAGGATGTTCAGGAATGACACACTCAGCTGCAATGGCTGGAGAAATATTAACAGGAAAAACAATATTAGAAGCATTAAACACAGATTTAGTATGTGATGCTATAAATACTGCTATGAGAGAATTATTCTTACAAATAGTATATGGAAGAACACAAACAGCATTTTCAGAAGGAGGACTTCCAGTAGGAGCAGGACTTGAAGATTTAGGAAAAGGACACACATCACAAGTTGGAACAATATATTCAAGTTCATTAAAAGGACCAAGATACTTAAATCTTGCAGAAGGTTACATAGTAAAATTAGGATTAGATAAAGATGACCAAATAATTGGTTATAAATATGTTCATTTAGGAAAAATGATGGATAACATCAAAAAAGGAATTGATCCTATGGAAGCAATAGAAAAAGCTTCAGGAACATATGGAAGATTTGACGAAGCAGTTAAACAAATAGATCCTAGAGAAGAATAGAAAGGTTATGTTATAATGATAAATGAATTAGTAGAAAGAGCATACAATAATAGTGTCAAACATGGCTTTTGGGAAGAAAAAAGAAATTTTGGAGAAGTAATTGCATTAATGCACTCAGAACTTTCTGAAGCATTTGAAGAATATAGACAAGGAAGAGCAGTAAATGATACATATTATGAAAATGGAAATAAACCTTGTGGAATACCATCAGAATTAGCAGATGTAGTAATAAGAATATTTGATTTTTGTGGTGGAAATGATATTGACTTAGAAAAAATTATATTAGAAAAAATGGAATATAATGAATCAAGACCATATAAACATGGCCAAAAGAAATGTTAATAAAGAGGAGGAATAAAGATGTCAGTAACATTTGAAAGTTATGAAAGAAGAATAGACCAAATAAAACCAGTTATGGAAAAATACGGAATCAAAGATTTTGAAGATGCATTAAAAATATGCACAGACAAAGGATTTAATCCATATGAAATAGTAAAAGGAGTACAACCAATTTGTTTTGAAAATGCAGCATGGGCTTATACATTAGGAGCTGCAATAGCAATAAAAAAAGGATGTACAAAAGCTCACGAAGCAGCAAAAGCAATTGGAGAAGGATTACAAGCATTCTGTATTCCAGGTTCAGTTGCAGATGATAGAAAAGTTGGATTAGGACATGGAAATTTAGCATCAATGCTATTATCAGAAGAAACAAAATGTTTTGCGTTCTTAGCAGGACATGAAAGCTTTGCAGCAGCTGAAGGAGCTATCGGAATAGCAAAATCAGCAAACAAGGTTAGAAAAGAACCATTAAGAGTAATATTAAATGGACTTGGAAAAGATGCTGCACAAGTAATATCAAGAATTAATGGATTTACATATGTAAAAACAGACTTTGACTTCTTCACAGGAAAAGTAAACGTAGTTGAAGAAATAAAATATTCAGAAGGTGAAAGATCACAAGTTAGATGCTACGGAGCAAACGATGTTAGAGAAGGTGTAGCAATTATGTGGTTAGAAGATGTTGATGTATCAATTACAGGAAAC
>CAKPKZ010000126.1 GCA_934167435.1 uncultured Clostridia bacterium
CCCATTCAAACCTTGATTTTAATCTGTCTTCTAAAAAAGGAATATCTCTAGGTGGTTTATCACTAGAAATAATAATTTGTTTTCCATCTTCATATAAAGCATTAAATGTGTGGAAAAATTCCTCTTGAACACGTTCTTTTCCTGCAATGAATTGGATATCGTCTATTAAAAGTACGTCTATGTTTCTATATTTATTTCTGAAAAATTCATTTTTGTTGTCTTTAATTGCATTAATTAATTGATTTGTAAATTTCTCAGATGTAACATATAAAACATTTGTATTTCTGTCGTTTTCTAAAATTTGATTTCCAATTGCATGCATTAAGTGAGTTTTTCCAAGACCTACTCCCCCATATAAAAATAAAGGATTGTAAGATTTACCAGGGGCATTTCCAACGGCTAAAGCTGCTGCGTGAGCAAAACGGTTGTTATTTCCTACAACAAATGTTTCAAAAGTGTATTTCGAGTTTAATGTAGCTCTATTAGTAGCAGACTCAGGATCTGTATTTGAAGAGTCATTACTAGAAATAACCTTTTCAGAAACTTGTTCTTTTGATAAATCTATAACAGAAAAAGTCCAATCCTTATTTGTTATAAAACGAAAAGTATTAATTAATAAACTAGAATATTTATTTTCAATCATATCTTTTTGGAATTCAGAATTTGCAGTTAATACAATATGATCTTTTTCAATACTTTGTATTTCTAATGATTTAAACCATGTATCAAAAGAAATTGGAGTAACTTCTTGTTTTAGTAATTCTTTTGCTTTGTTTAATAATTCATCTTTATTGATACTCATTTTCATCTTCCTTTCAAACAAAAAGTTGTCCACAAACTTATCCACAAGTGTTGATAAATTTGTAATATTTTTGTAAAATAACGCCAATTTTCACAAACAAGTATTTTGTATATTTGCCTGAAAAAACAAGCTTTATTTTCTATTTTCATATAATAACAAATTAATATATAATAAGTCAAGATGATTGTGGAAAAAAAAATAAAATTGTGGAAAAGAGCTTAAAAAATTGTGGAAAACAGAGTGAATTTTACAAAAATATTACAAAAAACGACCTAAAAAAGTTACATAATGCATAAAAAAAGCACAAAAATTCAAAAAAAAATCGTAAAAAGTAAAAACGCTAAACAGTGTAAATCCTTAGTAAAAATTACAAAAAAAATTAAAAACCGCTTGACATTTAGTACCAACTTACGATATAATCGATATACTTGTTATTTTATGGAAAATAATTTGTAAAATTATATATAAAACAAATATAGGAGGTGCAATAATGAAAAGAACATTTCAACCAAAAAATAGACAAGAAAAGAAAGAACATGGTTTTATGAAAAGAATGAAAACAGCAGCAGGAAGAAAAGTTTTAAAAGCAAGAAGAGCTAAAGGAAGAAAAAAATTAACTGCATAAAATCTAAAAGGCCACGAAAAAGTGAGCCTTTTGAAGGCTTCTTTCATTATAACCCCTGAAATGGAAGGGAAGAAAAATAGTGAAAACAACAAAAATGTTAAAAAAGAATTATGAATTTAGAAAAGTCTTATCAAAAGGAAAATACTATGCAGGTAGAAATATAGAAGTTTTTATCCAAAAAAACAACAAGAAAAATAATTATATCGGATTAGCTATTAGTACTAAAGTTGCAAAAGCTGTAACTAGGAACAAAATAAAAAGGCTAATAAGAGAAAATTATAAAGAATTCGAAGAAAATTTAGAAAATGGATACAATATAGTTTTTTTATGGAAAAAACAAAGTTCTACTGAAAATGCAAGATATAACAAAATAAAATTAGACTTTTTAGAAATTTTTAATAAAGCAAATATAATAAAAAAATAGGGAAAATAATATGAAAAAAATACTTATTTGGCTAATAAATTGGTATCAAAAACATATCTCTTTATGGCTTGAAAGTAAAAATATTCATTGCAAATATTATCCAAGTTGTTCCAATTATACCAAACAAGCGATTGAAAAATATGGAACATTAAAAGGGACAAGACTAGGGATTATTAGAATTCTTAAGTGTAATCCTTTTTCTAAAGGTGGATATGATCCATTAAAATAATATGGAGGAATAGAGGTTTATGTTCAATTTTTTTGCAAACCTATTTGGATACGTATTAAATTTTTTATATAATTTTTTCAATAATTATGGAATTGCAATAATTTTATTTACAATTTTAGTAAAATTAGCAATGCTGCCATTATCAATAAAACAGCAAAAAACAATGAAAAAAAGTGCTAAATTACAAGAAAAAGTAAAGGTATTGCAATTTAAATACAAAAATGATCCAGAAAAAATGAATCAAGAAATGATGAATTTATATAAATCAGAAAATATGAGTCCATTTAGCGGATGCTTAAGTACAATAATACAATTAGTATTATTATTATCAATTTTCTATTTAGTAAGAAGCCCTTTAACTTTTATGAAAAAAGTTGATGCTGATACAATAAATAATTATGTATCAACAATAAAAGAAGAAGGGAAAACAGTAAGTCAAAATTATCCAGAAATAGATATAATAAGAGAAAAAGGACAACAAGATGAAAAGGTATACATTAATACTGAATTTTTAGGTTTAGACTTAAGTGAAATACCACAACAAGATATGTTAAATTACAAAGTATGGGTAATACCAGTTTTATATATTATTTCATCTTTTATATCAATAAAACTTACAACAAAAATGCAAGAAAATAAAAAGAAAAAAGATAATAATATTATAGATGTAACTGATGAAACATCTGAAAATTCTGAAAATAAAGAAGAAAAAAATGAATTAGATAGTGTTATGCAAGCAAACAAAACAATGTCTTGGATGATGCCAATTTTATCAATATCAATTGCTATTATAGCACCATTAGGACTAGCACTATATTGGTTAGTTAATAATTTATTAATGATTGGTGAAAGAATAATTTTAGATAAAGTTATAAAAACTGAGGAGGAATAACATAATGGCTAAAAGTATTATTTCTGAGGGAAAAACAACAAATGAAGCTATAGAAAAAGGATTACAACAATTAAATGTATCTAAAAATATGGTTGATATTAAAGTGTTGGAAAATGAAGAAAAAAGAAGCTTTTTTAGTATATTAGCTCCTAGAATTGTTAAAGTTGAATTAACATTAAAAGAAGAAATTAAAAAAACTGAAAACAAAAAAATTATAGAGTTATCAAAAGAAGAACAAGAAACAGCCAAACGAAATATAGAGTCATTTTTAAATATATTTCTACCACAATTGCAAGAAGGTATAGAATATAGTATAGAAACAGAAAAAGAACAAATAAATGTTAATATAAACAATAAAAATTTAGGTTTTTTAATAGGATATAGAGGAGAAACCTTATATTCATTACAAAATATTTTATCTGCAATAGCAGGAAAAAATATAAAAAACAAGGTAAGAGTAATTTTGGATATAGAGGGTTATAAAGAAAAACGAGAAAAAACACTAAAAGAGTTAGCAAATAAAGTTGCAAAAACAGTAATAAATACAAAAAAATCAATAACTTTAGAGCCAATGAAACCATACGAAAGAAAAATAATTCATAGTCAATTACAAAACAATAATAAAGTTGAAACAACAAGTATTGGAGAAGAACCTAGAAGAAGAATAGTGGTTTCTTTAAAAAAATAATAATTATAAAATCGGAGGTCAAAGGTCGGATTTTACTTTAATAGTAATTTATCGATTTTTGACCTTTTTAAATTATAAAAAGTTACATAAAATGGAGGAAAATAAATGAGTACAATAGCTTCAATATCTACGGCTCCACGGAATTGGTGGAATTGGGATAATAAGATTAAGCGGTAGCGAAACATTTAAAATATTAAATAAAATATTTAAACCAAAGAATTATGAAACAATAGAAAACATAAAAGGATATACTATAAAATATGGTCATATCGTTGAAAATAACAGCATAATAGACGAGGTGTTAGTATCTTATTTTAAAGCACCAAAAAGTTATACAACAGAAAATATGTGTGAAATAAATTCACATGGAGGAATAATAATTGTAAAAAAAATATTAGAATTATGTTTAAAAAATGGTGCTAAATTAGCTGAACCAGGGGAATTTACTAAAAG
>CAKPKZ010000127.1 GCA_934167435.1 uncultured Clostridia bacterium
TTAGAGCCTTGTTCTTGAATTTTCCCATCACTTTGTTGTTCAGAACCTTGTTCTGGAGCTTGTTCATCACTTTGTTGTTCAGAACCTTGTTCTGGAGCTTGTTCATCACTTTGTTGCTTGGAACCTTGTTCTTGAGTCTGTTCATCACTTTGTTGTTCAGAACCTTGTTCTTGAGCTTGTTCATCGCTTTGTTGCTTAGAGCCTTGTTCTTGAATTTTCCCATCACTTTGTTGCTCAGAACCTTGTTCTGGAGCTTGTTCATCACTTTGTTGTTCAGAACCTTGTTCTTGAATTTGTTCATCGCTTTGTTGCTTAGAGCCTTGTTCTTGAATTTTCCCATCACTTTGTTGTTCAGAACCTTGTTCTGGAGCTTGTTCATCACTTTGTTGCTTGGAACCTTGTTCTTGAATTTGTTCATCACTTTGTTGTTCAGAACCTTGTTCTGGAGCTTGTTCATCACTTTGTTGTTCGGAACTTTGTTCTTGAATTTGTTCATCGCTTTGTTGCTTAGAGCCTTGTTCTTGAGCTTGTTCATCACTTTGTTGTTCAGAACCTTGTTCTGGAGCTTGTTCATCACTTTGTTGCTCAGAACCTTGTTCTGGAGCTTGTTCATCACTTTGTTGCTCAGAACCTTGTTCTTGAATTTTCCCATCACTTTGTTGCTCAGAACCTTGTTCTTGCGTTTGTCCACCACTCGGCTTATTATCCTTTTTTCTAGTATTATCAATCCGAAAATAATCACTCATTATTAAATCAGGATACTTATATTCTTCACCGTAATCTAATAACTCATCTAAAGTAGGTATTTTTTTCATTTTGTTAAAGTCCTTTTTAATACCTTATTTGGTGTAATAACCGAAGAAGGTTGAGATAGAAAATCATAATAATTAGTAAAATCGTTTTCTATAGTAATATCTTGACTAATACCAGGGATACGGCTTCTATTATTGGCATTTTCAACAATTTTACCAGTTTGTGACATGGTTAAAACGGAAAAATAATCAGGCTTCCTTTCACTAGAAAATTGTAGAACAAAGTTACCAAAAATACTTCTCGCAATTAAAGCAATTTCTTTTTGAAAAGGATTTAATTGTTTAAATAACTCATTATTCTCAAAGTCTTCATTAGAAGTATATAATAAATATTTATTTTTTAATTGATATCTTGGATATATATGTATTTTTTTGTTTTCCTCATCCCGTTCTTCTTTTGGCCGAAAAACAATTAAATCATCTTCCATTGAAAATTTAGGAGTTCGATCCCAAGAATCTCTACTAGACTCTGCATTTAAAAGAGACAAATTCATTGTTTCAAAATTATCAATAGTAACTTCCCAACCATCCCGTTTTAATTTTTCCCAATTTCTCATATCCCGTTCAAATTCAGAATATCTATAAACTAAATCTCGCTCAAATGAAGTAAATTTTTTTGCATAAATAAATGATACTGGTATAGCAAGTTCAGGATTAAATCTACAAATTTTTTCGATTGCTTCATAAAGTGGTTCAGCTTTATATCTTTGTAAATATCTAAAGTAACTAACGTTAAGACTATCATCATATGTTACTTTTAAATTAGAAGTTTGATAAGTGTGCACACCATTTTGAAAAGTCATCTTATCTAAAACGAAATTTGGAATATTTGATAATATTTTTGCATTTAATCCCGTAAGTTTAAAATCACTAGCAGAAATTATAGAAAAATATGTATGGTCCCAATCGATGTTTTCGTTTGAATTATATATAATTGTTATAATAGTAGATAGCCCTCTCATGAATAACCTAGGAGAAACATATTCCTTGTTTGCAATTAATATTAAAGTATTTTTATATTTCATTAATCCAACGAAATTATCCTCTTCAAAATTTAAAAAGCCAAATCTACTATTAGGGTTTCCTTTAAATCTAACTTTATCAAATAAAATTTCTAATGCCTTTGGATCAGGATGAGTTAAAATACCTAGTTCCACTATCTTTTCTTTATTTTCTTTATCTATAAAAACGAGTGATTCATCCTCCTTCATGTTATCAAGAATATTAGCAATATCTTTCATTGGATCATCAAATTCATCTTCTTCAAAAATATATTCACCATTATCTTTCTTCGCGATATATTGCTCTACTAAACTATCTGCATCCTTTGTACTCATATAGTCATCGGGATTAGTCATATCTAAATCAAGAGTTTCATTAGTATAATTGCTATCTTGGTGTTGATATTTAAATTTCTTTGTTAATATATTTGTTATAATATCTCGACTTTCACTATCTTTTCCTAATTTTCTTATTAAACTATTAATTCTTCTTGTACTACTAACCCCGTTTTCATATAATTCATTATCACTAGAAATGGCAGTAATAAGTTCTTGGAGTGCAGGCAAACGAGATAATAACTCTTCCTTACTATTCATTTGTTCATTATAAATTGCCTCATAAACTTTAGAAATAAATTTTAAAAATTTTGGATCGTGTTCTGTATTTTCAAATCTCTTTATTAATGTTTTATAGGCTAATACCGGTGGCATAGGTGGTAATTTAATTACTGAACATCTTCTTAATAGTGCATCCAACAAATTTCTCTCATTATTTTTGGCAAGAATTACATATAAATTTTTTCTACCATCTTCAGTTAAAGTTAATATTTCATTATTTGAAGTTTCTATCTTTCCATTTTGTAAGAAATCTAAAAAATATGAATCTAAAACCTCTCTTGCCTTATCTAACTCATCAATCGTCAATACTACTTTTTTTCCAGCATTAGCTAAATTTATAGACTTAGTCAAAATCCCTTCTGCTATAGATCTATCAGCGTCCCCCTTAACTATGGCAGGAACATTATATGTAGCGATTAATCTATCACTATTCGTTTCTTCAACACATTGTGTGTAAATATATTCTGTATCTTGTCCTAAAAATCGACTAAATACTTCGGATAAAAAAGTTTTACCACAGCCAGGATCCCCCTCAAGTAAAATTGCAGAAACGCCTTTATTTACTTTGTTATTATAATACTTATAAAATAAATAAACATCTTCTAAAACATCCGCACTTTGAAATGTGTAACCAAGTTCTTCAAACAACCTTTTAAATTCTCTCATAATTCCCCCCTAAAATCTTGTAATACTATAGCACAAAAGTACTGAAAAATCAATTAATTGTTAACAAAATAATTCTAAAACTTAATCATTCAAATTAAAATATACAAAAAATTTGAGTTTAGGTTTTTTACAAAAATTTTGTTAAATATTCTAAGAATAAAAATAAAATTTATAAAATTAACAAATTTATCTAATTTTTTATATGACAAAATAGAGCATTTTAAAATGCCCTTTCAGTTAATTATTAGTTATCTTGATTATAGCTTCAATTCAAGTTGTCTATATTTATCGCGCTGTTCTATTTTTTGATAATCTTTTATTCCCGTATGTGCAAATGATAGAATCTTCCCGATTCCTCTTGCTATTTGACTTATCCATACAAGTATATTATTTCTTAATGATTTACTTCTTAATATTATCTTTATAGTTAACAATTTTTTATCCATAAATTCAACTAATTTACCAATGTGTCCTAAATGAATTGTTAATAATAGATTTAAATTATTCATAGATTTTAAAGTTCTTACTCTCATATTTTCAAATTCATATTCTTGCTTTTTGGCTCTAAAATATTCTTCTATTCTCCATCTATAAAAATATAGTCTTACTACTTTTATAACATCTTCTTTAGAATGAATATCTCTATTCGTAAGTAAAATTAATGGCCTTTCTTCAGAGAGTCCATATACAATTACTAATTCATAATCTTTTTTATTATATGGTAATCTAACTTTAGTATGAGAAATATATACGTCATATTCTTCATTATCATCAAACCATAAAGTCATTTTCACTTTACCTTTTCTTCTAATTGCTACATCATAACATTTTTTCTTTTTATTCTTAAAATAAAAAGTTCGATCATCATTAATTCTAATGACAAAATAATTTTCAGTTTTATCCACATAATCTATTATTTTATTATCATCATATCCTCTATCAAAAATCATATTACATTTTCTCTTCAAAACTTTTCGAACTGTATCTATACTATCGTTT
>CAKPKZ010000128.1 GCA_934167435.1 uncultured Clostridia bacterium
CTTTAAACACCTTTTCTATTACCTTGCTTCCAGCAAAAACAACCCCAGTTAATGACATTAGTATACATGCTGCTATTCCTATATTTTTTAATACAAACTTTTCTTTTTTATTCATAGCTTTTTCCTCCTCGTTTTTTATTTGAGATATAGCTATTTTCATTTTCAATTTTTCTTTTATCTGGTCACTCATGTTTAGACGCCTCCTTTTCTTAATTCTTTCTTTATTTTCTTTCGTATTCTATGTAATCTTGTTTTTACGTTTACTTCTGAAGTTTTTAGTTCTTTAGCTATATCTTTTATTAATTTATTAGAATAATAAAACATTTTAATTATCTTAATATCAATTTCTTTTAGATTACTAATTTTATTATATAGTTCATTTATTTCTTCTCTTTCTTGCAAATATGTTTCTAAATTACTATATTCAATTAAATTTTTGCATTGTTCTATATCAATATTATATTTTAACGTTTTTAATTTTTCTTTTATCAAATTTCTTGTAATTCCGGCTAGATAAGAATCCAAATAATTTATTTTTATATTTTCTTTGTATTTTTTCCATAATATAAAAAATGCATCTGATATAATTTCTTCTTTATCTTCTTCCGTTAAATTATTTCCAACCATATTTTGTATTATTTTTCTTAAATATGGAGTATAATCATCTACAATTCTGTCTAGATTAATACTTTTATTGGTAATATAATTTTCTAGTTTTTTCTCTTTCACTTTTTGGCTCCTTTATAAGATATCTTACACTTTTATAGTGGTAAAAAAAATAAAAAGGTTACATTTTTTATATATTTTTTTATAAAAATGTAATCTTTTTCTAAAGCTCTATTAACTTACCATTTTTCTTTAACTTTTTATCTATTTGTTTGTAATTTGTAATATATTTTTCTACTAATTCATAGAATTTCTTGCTGTGATTTGGATAAACAATATGACATAGTTCATGCACAATTACTGCATCTATTTCATCTTTTTGAAGCATTACTAATCTACTGCTAAAATGCAGTGCCTTTTTAGATGGTACACAACTTCCGTATCTTGTTTTGGCATCTTTTACACTAACACTTGAATAACTAATTCTTGTTACATTACTCCAATATGGTAGTCTTTCTTGTAAAATTATTTCTGTATTATTTTTAAATAATTTTCTTATTACATTTAGAATGTACTTTTCCTCTTCTTTAGTTTCTTTTATTGTTAAAGGAAGTGTTATTTCAACTTTTTTTAGTTCTTCATCTATTTCTATTCTTACATTATTTTTTTGATTGTAATGCTTATTTATTATATATTCTTCACCTTTATATAAAATATTGCTACCATTTTCCCACCTTGTACTATTTATACTCTTTTTTTCTTTTAATTTCTTGTATTCTTCATAAATTTTCTCTTCATTATTTTTAATTAATTTATCTACTTCTCTTTTATGTACATAAGGTGATTTTGTTACTTTTAATATTCCTTCTTTAAAATATAGTTTTATACTTTTAGATCTTTTATAATTTTGTATATTAAGTGGAATTTCTAAATCTTTTATTTTTAGTATATAATTCATTTTCTTTTATTCCTTATTTTTTTCTTCTATAATAGTTTATATCACTATTCTTCAATTACTTCTATTGATTTTATTTTTAATTCATCTAAAGGTAAATTTAAATCTTCGTATTGTACTTTTACAATTTTTTCTCTTTGTAAATTCCCAATTATTTCAGTATTCTCTGTTATATATGCTTTTACTGCAAATGGAAAATTATAACCAGTGTCAGAATAAGTATCATCTTCTAAACTATATTTTAAATACACATATCCTAATTCTACATACTCATCACCAATAGTTACAATTGAAAAATATGTCCTTTTTCCAGTTAATGCATCTCTTTTCATTTGATTATAGTCGTTTGATTTTAAAACAATAATCGAATTATCTTTAGTATCAAAATCATTCTCTCCCATACCATAACCTTTTTTACTTAAATCACCACTACAAATCAATATGTCTCCTTCTTGTATATAGTTTGTATCATATTCCTTCAATGTAAAATAATCTAAACATTTTTGATTTTTATTATTAATATTTGCTCTAGTATATTCTTTCATTTCAAAACCAAATTCTCCAAAATGTTGTCCATTAAATATATAAATATATCCATTATGATTTAGCTCCACTATTCCTTGAATAACTGTATCTTTAATTACTTCTGTGGTTTCATCTTTTTTAGACATATCATATATAATGTTTCCTTCATTATCATAAATAACAGAATACTTATTTGAATTTTCTGTTTTATCTGATTTTTTATCTTTATTAAAAAATACTACACCAAATAAAAATATTACTAATATAGTACAAATTACAAGAATAATAATTTTTTTCTTCATATATAAATCTTCTCCCTAAAAATTATCTGCTAAATAAGTCCATACCCAAGTAGTTAATCTCATGTGTTCTTTTTTATGGTCTGCTTTTAATGTATTAGTTGCCCATATTCATGTATTTCAAAAATCTCTTTTATACTCTCATCCTCCTCTCTATATTTTTATCCAATATCTTAAATACATATATCCATCATCAACATTTCTATAAGTATTTTCAAAAATCCCACCATTTTTTTCTATTACTTTTTTTGATGCTATATTAAAGTCTTTACAAGTTATTAAAACATTTTCTATATTTGTTTTTTTCAATTTATCTAATGCTAATTTTAACATTTTACTGGCATATCCATTCCCCCTTTTTGTCGGTCTTATACTATATCCTATTAATCCGCCAAAAGTCATAAGAACTGGAACTTGTTTCCATCTAATTCCAATAGCACCTACTATGTCATTATTATCTATTGCCAAATATAAAGTATGTGGTGAATATGATGCTGGTAAATTTTCTTCATATTTATTCTTTTCCAAATAATTAATCCAATCATTAAAACTTAATTTTTTAAGTTTCTCAAAATCCCTTATTCCTTCAAATCTATCTATTCCTGGTACTAATTCACTCATCATATATTCGTCATACATTTTAATAATTTTTTCTTTGTCTTGTTTTGTAACTTCTCTTAATTCCATACTTTAATCCTCCATATATATTACTAGTTATCTTTAACTTTTTTCTTTAAATCTTTTGAATAATATATTAAATCAGTACAAATTAATTCTCCATCTTTAATTTCTTCATCATAATTATCTATAAAGAAATTTTTAATTGTTTTTTCGTATTTGTCAAAGCCTTGTTTTACATAGAATGGAATATTATTCTCTGATGTTCCAACTAACATCTTGTTGTATTTCTGTTTATAATTATCTGCTAAATATTTTAGCATTTTCTTTCCATACCCTTGGCCTCTATATTCTTCTTGGGTTGCTATATTCTTTAATTCTATTGTTTCATCATCTATTTTTATAACTACTGCAACACATGCTATCTTATCGTTATATGTTAATACAAATAATTCTCCATCTTTCAAATAATCATTTATCATATCTTTACTTGGATCTGCTTCAAGTAACAAATCCATATATTGCTCTTTGTTATCTTTTTCCTTCTTTATTACTATACTTCTTTTTACTGGAAGAAACTCAAATCCCTCTGGTAATACTGGCTTTGGTGAATTGGGGTTATTATATCTACTTTTCTCTCAACTCCTCGTATCTAACCATACAAATTTGCGTACCCTGTCGTTCTTCATTAAAATAATTATAATATCAAGGGTTTCGAGGACTTTTTTCTTCAATTTTCCCTGTTTTTCAATATTTTCATAATTTTATGTAAGTGTTCTTACATAAGGTTTTCTAGTTTTTGCGGTTATAATATATAACCTCCTTTACTTTTAATTACTTTTTAATATTTAATCTATTGGCTTCAATAAGCAACTTATCAAAATCCGAAACTATCTTTTGATTTTTATTAAATTCATTATACTCTTTTTCCGCCTTTTCTTCTGCCTGTTTTCTTGAAATTTTTCCATTATCTTTTAAAATATCATATTTTCTAAATTCCAAAAATTCATTTATACTTTTTGCAAATTCTTCCATAGTAAATGTGTTTTCTCTTTCTACTAGGTCTTCTATAT
>CAKPKZ010000129.1 GCA_934167435.1 uncultured Clostridia bacterium
ATGGTGGATAAGACAAGCTATAACAAGAGCAATAGCAGACCAAGCAAGAACTATAAGAATTCCAGTTCATATGGTTGAAACAATAAACAAATTAATAAGAACATCACGTCATTTATTACAACAATTAGGAAGAGAACCAACCATAGAAGAAATAGCACAAGAAATGGAAATGCCAGTTGAAAAGGTAGTTGAAATACAAAAAATAGCACAAGATCCCGTATCATTAGAAACACCAATAGGTGAAGAAGACGATAGTCATTTAGGTGACTTTATTCAAGACGATGATTCACCAGCACCACAAGACTCAGCAGCATATACATTATTAAAAGAACAATTAGAAGAAGTAATGAACACATTAACACCAAGGGAAGCTAAAGTATTGAAATTAAGATTTGGACTAGAAGATGGAAAAGCTAGAACACTAGAAGAAGTTGGACGCGAGTTTCAGGTAACAAGAGAAAGAATACGTCAAATAGAAGCAAAAGCATTAAGAAAATTAAGACATCCAAGTAGAAGTAAAAAATTAAGAGACTATATGGGATAATATAGGAGGAAAAATGCAACAAATAAATGATGTTATAAATTTTATTAAAAACTTACAAGCAAACCAAATAATTGATATATTTATAGCTTTAGTAATTATTGTGATTTTTAAAATATTTAGTCCAGCATTATCAACTATATTAGTAAAATTATTTTCAATAGGAGTAAGAAAAAACAGTAAAGCAAAAGAGAGTTCTTTTTATGATTTGCTAAGAATATTTTTTAACATATTAGGAATATATGTGGCAATATTATTCTTAAAGCAACCATTAAATATACAATCGGATGTATTTGAAATAATAACAAAAATATTTAAAATTATTTCAATTATAATAATTGCAAGAGGACTAGCTAAAAGTGTAACAACCAAATCTAGTATAGCCACAAAAATGAAAGCAAAAATGAATAAAGATGTAGATGATGCTATGTTTGGTTTTATTTTAAAAGTAATTAGAGCAATAATTTATATAGTAGCAGCATTTTTAGTAATTACAGAGCTTGGATATAATTTAAATGGTTTAATTGCAGGCTTAGGATTAGGTGGAGTTATATTAACACTTGCAGCACAAGACACGGCCAAAAATATATTTGCAGGCTTAACAATCTTTTTAGATAGACCATTTGTTGTAGGAGACTGGATAGAAGTAACAGGATATGAAGGTACAGTTGAAGATATAACATTTAGATGTACAAGAGTGCGTACATTTGAAAATTCATTAGTAAACATTCCAAATTCAATATTAGCCAATTCTTCTATTATAAACTGGAGTAGAATGGAAAAAAGAAGATACAAAATAAATTTATGTTTAGAATTAGATACTCCACTAGACAAAGTAGAAAAGTTAGAAGAAAAAATATATAATATGTTGCAACAGCATGAAGAAGTAATAGATGACTCTATAATAGTAAGGGTTAATGAAATTACAGATAATGGAATAAATATATTAGTTTATGGATATACAAATTCTGTTAGTTATGCTACATTTTTAGAGGAAAAAGAAGCAATAAACTATAAATTACTACAATTGTTAAAACAAGAAAAAATAGAGCTAGCTTATAATACACAAACAATATATGTAAAAAATTAAATTGCCAAGAGGAATGCCTTTTTGGCAATTTTTTCACAATATAGACATAATTATGTTATATAATGCAAAATATTAGGAGTGATAAAAATGGTAAATAAATGTGTTTTAGTAGTAGATGACGAAGCAAGAATGAGAAAATTAATAAAAGACTTTTTAAATGTAAAAGGATTTGAAATATTAGAAGCGGAAGATGGAGAAAAGGCATTAGAAGTATTTGAAAATAATAAAAATAAAATAAATCTAATATTATTAGATGTTATGATGCCAAAATTAGATGGATGGTCTGTATTAAGACAAATAAGACAAGAATCCAAAGTTCCAATAATAATGCTTACTGCAAGAGGAGAAGAACAAGACGAATTATTTGGTTTCGAATTAGGTGTTGATGAATACATATCTAAACCATTTAGCCCTAAAATACTAGTAGCAAGAGTTGAAGCAATATTAAAAAGAACAGAAAAAGAAGAAAAGAACATAAAAGATATTGGTGGAATACTAATAGACAAAGACGGAAGAACTGTAAAAATAGATGGAAAAATAATAGAACTAAGCTTACGAGAATACGAATTATTAATATATTTGGTAGAAAACGAAAATATAGCTCTTTCAAGAGACAAAATATTAAACAACGTGTGGAATTATGATTATTATGGAGATTCTAGAACAATAGACAGTCACATAAAAAAAATTAGACATAAATTAGGAAAGAAAGGAAAGTATATACAAACTATAAGAGGAATAGGGTATAAATTCGAAATAAAATAGGAGAAATTATGAAAAAAATAAAAAAAACATTTAAATCAGTAAGAGTAAAATTATTTTTAACATTAAGTGCAGTAATATTATTAATTATTATGTTTCTAATTATTATAAACAATTTTGTTTTAGGAACCTTTTATACATACAAGAAAACTAGTGCACTAAAGTCAGTATATGAAATGGTAAACAATTATTACATTAATGAAAATAAAGACATAAATATAGAAAACGA
The DNA here is from genome assembly GCA_934167435.1 of uncultured Clostridia bacterium. Lineage (GTDB taxonomy): Bacteria > Bacillota > Clostridia > TANB77 > CAG-508 > CAG-269. Next base: position 2,623 of record CAKPKZ010000129.1, read on the forward strand.
ATTAGAAAAAGTAGCCATAAAAAATGGTTTTGACATATTAATAAGAAATGAAGAAAATGTTAATGTATATACATCAAGCAAAGACTTTTTTGCCACTATAGGGCAAATAAATGAAATGGCAAGTAGGTTAAATATAAATTCTGGTGAAGTTTTAGAAAAAAATGATACATTTATAATAAAAAAAATAAAAGACTACAAAAATAGTATAACATATATTATGCTATCTTCAACATTAGATAACGGATATGTTTTATATGTAAGAATTCCAATAAGCTCAATACAAGAAAGTGTAAAAATTTCAAACAACTTTTTATATTTAATAGGAGGATTTACAATACTTATAGCAGCTGTTATGATGTCAATTATTTCAAGAAAATTCACTGAACCAATATTAGAATTAAATGACATTGCAAATAAAATGTCAAAGTTAGATTTTAGCCATAAATATAGAATAAAAGACACAGATGACGAAATTAACAACTTAGGAAAAAGCATAAATAAAATGTCAGACACTCTAGAAAAAACAATAAATCAATTAAGAAACACTAATATTGAGCTAGAAAAAGACATAGAGGAAAAATCACAAATTGACGAAATGAGAAAAAGTTTTATATCTGATGTATCACATGAATTAAAAACACCTATTGCTTTAATACAAGGATATAGCGAAGGACTATTAGAAAATGTTAACACAGATGAAGAAAGCAGAAAATTCTATGCAGAAGTTATTTTAGATGAAACTAATAAAATGGATAAATTAGTAAAACAACTTTTAGATTTAATGAAGCTAGAATATGGAAAAAGAGAATTTAATAATAAAAAATTTAATATAGTAGAACTTGAAAAAGAAATAATAAGAAGAACACAAATGATGTTTGAAGAAAAAAATGTAACTATAAAATTTAAAGATTATGACGAAATAAATGTAATTGCTGATGACTTTTATATTGAACAAGTAATAACAAATTATATTACAAATGCAATAAAAAATGTTAAACAAGTAGAAAAATTAAAATTTATAGAAATATCTAATGAGGTAAACATAGAAAAAAATAAAGTAAGAGTAAAAGTATTTAACACAGGTGATAATATATCTGAACAAAATATAGCAAGAATATGGAATAGATTTTATAAAGTAGATGAATCAAGAAATAGAAAAGATGGGGGAACAGGAATTGGACTATCACTTGTAAAAGCTATAATGAATAATTATCATAATGAATATGGAGTAATAAACAAAGAAAACGGAGTAGAATTTTATTTTGACTTAGATTTAGAATTATAAAAAATTCTATTAAATTCTTAAAAAAATTTTTAAAAAATACTTGACAAAAATAAAAAAACAATTTATAATCTATAAATGTTAGGAGAAACATGCAGGTGTAGTTCAATGGTAGAACCTCAGCCTTCCAAGCTGATGACGTGGGTTCGATTCCCACTACCTGCTC
>CAKPKZ010000130.1 GCA_934167435.1 uncultured Clostridia bacterium
CTCTTCAGATTTTTTTATATCATTCTCACTATCACTTGGTGACACTATTTTTTTCTCTTCATGTTTTTCATCTTCTGGAGAACCAATATGATTATCAATAGAAGAATCAAAGAAAACATTTCCTACCTCTTGTTGCGAAAATACTTCCTTATCAACACTACTTTCTAAAGAATCAGTATTCCCCAATTTTACCTCTTCTTTTTTCTCTGGCACACTACAGTTAAAAATATTTTCACTAACTCTCGCCTCATTCAACGAATAAAGAGCATTATCCGCATCAGTATTTTTATCAAAAAGAGATTTATTTAAATCAGGTTTATCTGACTGAAAAAACACATTATTTTCTATTTTATTTGGAATACTAACTACTCCATTTTCTAATTCATCACTATTAGAAGCTTTTAATTGACTATCATTACCCTGAAAAAATAAATTATTAGACTCCTCTAAACTATTTTTTTCAAAATCCCCTGCATCTTCTAATTTTTCTTCTTTCTTACTGACATGATTTTTTAAATTATCCTTATCACTTTGAAAAAATAAATTATCACTTATACTCTCTACTTTGTTTTCTAAGTTATCATTATTTTTTTCTAGTGATTTTTCTTCTAAGTCAAAATTTATATCTTCAGTACTTTCTTTATTCTCATTATTTTCAAAAATATTATCATTAAAAATATGGTCAAAAGTAACAGAACTATTTTTTGGTTCTAATTTATCTTTCTCTTCATCATTACTCATAGAATTAGAAAACAAATCACTAAAAGTCTTTTTATCATCACCCATTGTTATTCCTCCTTAATCAATCTTTTGGGAAGCATCAACTTCAATTGTTCCACTTAAATTTCTCTTCATTTGATTATTTTGATTATTACCCGACTCTTGTAACCAAATCATTAAAATAAATTCTTCAGTAGTATTGTTCTTTAAATAAATATTATTTGCAATAATATTTACATTACTTCCTTCAATACTACCATTCGCAACTTCTTCTTGATTAGAACTATAAATAACATATCTTAATTCATTTCCATAAAAATTATTAGAAATTATATCAATTTTGATTTGCAATAAGCTATCTAAACTTCCTTTATTCGTAACTCTAAAATTATTTTTATACACATTATTAACGGCACTTATCGTTGGATTATCAAGGGGATACAAATAATTACAATCGATAATATCTCCAGATAAATATTCAATCGATAAAGTACCAGTATAAACAGCACTTGTCCCTTCCTTTTGACTAAAAATAAAAGAATACAAAGCAAAAGCTGCTCCAACAATTACGGCAATAAAAGTTAAAATAAGTATCACAACATAGAAAAAATCTTTATGTCTTACATGACCCTCCAAACTATCACCGCCTCTATTATAATAGTATCAAAAAAACAAAAAAAAAGCAATGCAAAATTGCTCTTTTACTGCTTACCAGTAATCTGACCATTCTCATATTCACTAGTATCTAATCCACCACTAACTTCAATAGATACAGTACCTTCAAAAGTCTTTCCTTGTTCATCTTGAACTTCGCCTGTCTCCTCTAACCAAATAACCAATTGATATGTATGTTTAACTTTATTAGAAATAGAAAGAGAAGCACATCGAGAAGAATCATCTTTTGATTTATCCGAAAAATCATCACCATTTTTAAACATACAACTAACAGGATTAATTGTATTAGTCAACTCTCCGCTGTCTCCAAAAATATCCTCAGGTTGTTCAAATCTGTTAAAACCAGTCATCGTATAATCAACATTATCCGGATTAGTATCCATATTAGTAAATTGACTTCTCAATTCATACTTATCAACTATACCAAAACCATATTTATCTTTTAAATATTTCGTCCCATCTTCTGGATCTGGTTTAAAAGTTACTTCATACAAAACATAACTAAGATTCGAAAATTCATTTTTATTTACCTTAACAGTAGCTAAAATATCTGTATTTTCTCCCTCAGCACCATCACTAATTACAGAAAACTGATAAACGTAACAAACTTCTTTTCCTTTAGAATCCACGCATCTCCTATTAGGATCATTTTTATAAGTATCATATTCCGTATCTATTTCACCGTCAGTTTCCGCATTGTAAGGATCAACCACTTTCTTATACTTCGTTAAAGCAACTTGTTGTGTCGCTGGAATCAGATTACTGGCCTTTATCTCGGTACCACCATCATAAGAAATGCTAACGTACGCAGATTTAACTGTTACATCATTTTCTTTACTCCTAGCTGTTGCAGAAAAATATGCAAAAGTTGCCCCTAAAATAGCAATAAGTAATGTCGATATACCAATAATCAAATTAAATGTATTCGTCTTATTATTAGAATCATTTTTACCTCCAGGATTAATAGCATTACTTTTTAATACATTTCCCATCTCAATCGCTATCCTCCTTATCATTATCTTAAATTAATGATAACAAATATTGATACAAAAGTCAATTACCTACTCGTTTCATACAGGATAAAAACATGAAAAAAGTAGTAGAAAAATATTGACATTCTTATTTTATAAGGGATATAACTGAACTTTTGTATCATTATTTTAATAAAATTCATATTATTTAGTGTAAAGTTTTTATAAGAATTTGTAAACTTACTATAAAATTTTTAGCATCTATCTTATTAAGAAATTAGTTCATAGTTTATAAGTTGCTTTTTATTGATATATATTTATCCTGAAAAATATAATAAATGTTTTTTTATAAATAAATTGTAGATATAATCAAAATTTCTAACAAAAAAGAGTTTAAATTTAGCATCAAATTTTTATCATAAAAATGGTAGAAAAGTCTTTATACACAAGGTCTTTTTCACTATTTGGAATTTATTTCCTGTTTTTAACCTGTGGGATATTTTTTCTTTATTTCACCTTCCAACTCTATATGATAAAATATTTATAGCGACTGGATGTGATTTTTTTAAAAGCAAATATTATTGATATATTTAATGACGAAATTGCTATGCATAATCGTTACCCAAATGATAGAAAATATGATATTAAAGAAGTATTCGAACTTTATTGGGACGACTTTTTACAAGCTAACAAAAATATTACTATTAGGGAATCTGTATATTGGAATATTAATAATATGTTAAAGTGTAGAACCCCTAAACTTGGTAGATTTGTTTTGTCATGCCCTGATTGTGGAAACGTTGAATTCCATTGTTTTACTTGTAAAAGTAGAATGTGTCCTACATGTGGTGCTAAATATTCTAACGCAAGAATTCTCAAAGCACAATCTATAATGATACATACAAAACATAGGCTTATAACTTTCACAATTGCAGAAGAATTAAGAATATTTTTTGGAATTGATAGAAATATGCTTAATTTATTATTTGATGCTATTTCTATTACTCTATCTTCCTGGGCTAAAAATCTAAATAAAAAGAAGAATATAAATTAGGTTTTATCCAAGTACTACATACATTTGGAAGATCAAATATTTGGAATCAACATATGCACGTCTTAGTCGCAGAAGTCGCTATGGGAAATAATAATATAGAAAAGAGAATGGACTTTTTTCCATACGAAATGCTTAGAAAAAGATTTCAAACTGTTCTTTTAAAACTTATGAAAAAATATATTAAGAAAAATTTATCCGATAAATATGATGGTTACATAAAAATTCAAAACGATATTTATAAAACAAAGAAAAATGGTTTTTATGTAAGAGCACCAAAACAGCAATTTAAAAGTATTAAAGGTGGATTAGAATATATATTAAGATATTGCGGAAGACCAGCATTTGCTTCTTTTAGAATTACAAAAATAGAAAACGATCAAATTACTTTTTGGTATCAAAGACATGAAGATGATAAGTTTGTTGTTGAAAAAATTCATGTACTTGAATTTATCAAGAGAATCATAATACATATACCTGAAAAAGGATTTAAAACAATGCGTTATTATGTTTTTTATTCTAAACATCATAAACAAGAAAAACATTATCATAAATTAATTTCAAAAGAGCAATTTATTAATCTTAAAAAATTATTATATTGGAGATTTTTATCTTTAAGTTCATTCAATGT
>CAKPKZ010000131.1 GCA_934167435.1 uncultured Clostridia bacterium
TACTAAAAAGCTCTCTAAAGCCTTTCAAAATAAGGGTTAGGGAGTTTTTATCCTTTAAAAAGTGTCAAAGATGAGATTATAACATAAAAACCAATATTTTATAAGGGATTTAACAAATTTTTTTTAATATTTTGTTACAGTTCGATCAGATAAAATAAAAGATAAAAGCTATTTTTGCAACAAATAGTATAAAAATACCAAAAAAAATTAAAATAAACTTAAAAATTTATATTTTCAATTAATTGATATATTTAAAAAGCACAAATTATACCTTTTATTTATGAAAATTGGATTGAAAAATTCATTCTTTAACTGAACTGCAACAATATTTTGATTATTTAAAACTATTAAAACATACTACAAACTATTAAAAAAAAGCTGCATAAGTTACTTATTCTCATAACAACTTTCTTTCAAAATTAAAAAGTCATGTTAAATTATCAACATTAATGTCCACATTCACACATTTTGAAAAATCTTTTCTTTTACTTAATAAAGTTTCTAACTTCAAACAGCGTAAAAATTGATTGTCAATCATATTATATTTTATATCAACACATAAGTTTCGATTATTTTTAAAAAATAATTTAGACTTATTAGAATCAACCTTAAAGTAATTAAGTAAATTTTGATAAGAAACCCATGTACTACTTCTGTTGATACAACTAGAAATTGGAAAAAATATAATATTTCTACTATCCTCAATAACAATTGGAACTTTTTTATTAATGCCTATAATTGTTTTTGTTGCATCCCTTCTACCTTCAAAAGTTGCTCCAAAAAACATACAACTATTTTTAATAATTGTTAACGGAGGCATTTTCACTATAAACTCTCCATCATACTCATAAACCTTTGAAGTAGCAGCACCATAGGGAGCTATCATCAAAGTTTCCAAATTAACTTCATAGCTATCTAATATCATAAAATATCCCCCCTTTCAATTTCTAAATTAGAAATTAAAAACTATTAAAGCACAAAACTTTGTCGAATTTTGTCGAAAATTGTCGAAAAATCACAAAAACAATACAAAATAATTAGTTAACCTACTTTGCATAATTCATTATTTCGAAAAAATATTGCATATAAAAAAGTTATAAAGAACAAAAATCCTATTTCCTTATAACTTTTATTTAATTTTATCCAAAAATAAAATCCTTTTTACCCCATATTCAATTTTTCACAACTAATAAGTTTTTATAGGTAACACTAATTGTATCAACGAATCATCTTCATTTGATTTGATAATAATTGGACTATTATCGTTATTCATACATAGTTGAACGCTAGAAGTTTCAAAACTCTTAATACTATCTAACATATATTTAGAACTAAAAGCGATAGAGATTTCGTCATTACTATCTACCAACATTTTTTCTTCTACTTTACCAATTTCAGGAGAATTTGAAGATATAACTAAATTGTTTTTTATTAATTCTAATCGAATAATATTTTTATCTCTATCAGAAGTAAGCAAAGATGCTCTGTCAATCATTTCAAATAAACCGTTACTATCACAACATACTTGAACCTCAAAATCAACAGGTATTATAGAAGAAGTTGCAGGATATGTTCCGCTTAATAATCGAGATAAGAATAAAATATTTTTATATTTAAACAATACTTTGTTTTCAAAAATGTGCATCTCTAAACTTTCTTTATCGTCTCCGATTATTCTATCAAGTTCTAATAAATTTTTTCCAGGAATCACAATATTGATTTTGTACCCCAATTCTTTATCTAAATATATCGTTTTTTTTGCCAATCTATATGAATCTGTTGCAATTACTTCCATAATATTATTCTCAATTCTAAAATTAATACCTGTCAACAATGGTCTAGATTCATTTTTTGAAGTTGCAAAAAAAGTTTGCGCAATAATCTTTTTTAAAACATTAGTTTTTAAAATAATTGGTTCACTAGTTTGTTCTAAATCTAAATTTGGGAATTCACTAGAATTGATTCCATTTAAATTAAATTCTGTATTAGCAGTACTTACAATCATCTTATTTTCATCCATTACTTCAATAGTAATATCAGTGTTAGGAAGTTTTTTTATAATTTCGACGATATACTTCCCGCCAATTACGACACTACCACACTCAAATATTTCAACAATATCACTTTTCGGAATAAAACATTGAATAGAAATATCAGTATCACTGGCTGATAGATATAATCCTTCTTCTGTAAGATCAAATTTAATTCCAGTTAGAATAGGAATTAAATTTCTAGGAGAAATAGCTCTTGAAGCATGATATAAACTCTCTAACAAAATTTCTTGTTTAATTATGAATTTCATTATATTTCCTTCTTTCTAATATATTATAGTATTTATTATAATGTGGAAACTGTGGATAACTTAGTAAAGCCCTTATTTTTAAGCTTTTTTTTTCCACAAGCATTGTGGATTTTTTAAATTTTATCCACAACTATCCACAGTTTTAGGGTGATAACTGTTGTTTTAGTTCTTTAATTACAATTTTTAGTTGTTCGTTAGTTTGCAAATCACTCTCTATTTTTCGATATGAACTCATGATAGTAGAATGATCTCTTCCCCCAAAATAAGTTCCTATTTTGGGAAATGACTCATTTGCTAAAGTTCTACATAAGTAAATTGCAACTTGCCTAGGATAATTAATGTTTTGACTTCTTTTTTTTCCTTTAATATCATCTAAAGTAATTTTAAAATAGTCGCATACTACCGTTTGAATCCGATGAACATCGTTCTTGTAAACACTTCTATCCGTTAATTGATCTTTTAGAGCATCAACGGCCGTATCAAGATCAACAACTCCTTTATTCATCATTAGAGCATAAGCAAATACTCTTGTAATTGCTCCCTCTAGTTGTCGAACATCAGAGGCAAAGTTATTTGCAATATATTCAATAACTTCTTTGGGGATATCTTTAGCAGATTCTTGATGAGCAATTTTTCTTTCTAAAATACTTATTCTAAGATCGAAGTCTGGAGGAGTAATATTGGCAGTTAGCCCCCAATTAAAACGCGTGAGCAATCTATTTTCAAGCATTTTTAAATCATCAACAGAGCGATCAGAGGCAATAATAATCTGTTTATTCTCATTGTACAGTTCATTAAAAGTATGAAAAAATTCTTCTTGCCCTTTCGTAGCATTCCCAAGAAATTGTATATCATCAATCATCAATACATCTATGTTACGATATTTTGATTTGAATTTCTCAATTTCTGTAAAATTTTCTTTACCATTGCTACGTACGGCATTAATAAAATCATTTACGAATTTATCACTAGAAATATACAAAACTTTTAAATTTGAATTTTCGATTATATAGTTTCCGATAGAATGCATAAGGTGCGTTTTTCCAAGGCCACTTTTTCCATATAAAAACAAAGGATTGTAAGCTTTTCCGGGCTTTTCTGCTACTGCCATAGAAGCAGTAAAAGCAAAACGATTAGAATTTCCAACGATAAAATTATTAAAATTATACTCTTTATTTAAGTTAGTTTCTTCAAATAATTGATTTTGAGATAAATTTTTGTCTGTGAGAGAGGGAAATTTTTCTTTTTTATCTTTTTGATTAATGAGTTCTTCTTCTTTTTTTTCTTCCCACTCGTTTTCTAAAATAAAGTCAAAATCGTAGTTTTTTCCAGTCAATACCTTAAATTTTTCTTCTATAATATCTATAAAATTATCCATCAAATGTTTTTTATGAACTGGCATTGGAACAATAATGATAGCAGTATTGTCATTCATTGATACTAATTTAGTACCTCGAAACCAAGTTTCATAAGATAAAGATGAAATACTTTTTTTTATTATATCAAGAAACTTTTCCCATAAATCATCGTTATCCATGATAATCCCTCCCACGCTCATTACAATATTACCATAAAAGTATTTTTTTTTATAAAAATTCATTATAAAGTAACAAAAAATTGATTTTTGTTACTTTTCCACAGCTTTTTTCTTTATATTTTTAAAGGAATGAGTAATGTTTTCCACACTTTTCCACAGGTACTTATAAAC
>CAKPKZ010000132.1 GCA_934167435.1 uncultured Clostridia bacterium
TCATCTTTTTTCTTCTTCCAAGCATCGTATGCTTCAGCCACTTCTCCATATAGTAAACAAAATTCTTTATTCACATCAGTTGTATTAAATCCTTTATTTAATTTGTTTTGCCAAATATCTTTTTGAATCTTTTTAAATTCCATGTTTTTCCTCCTTAAAATCATTGTATTATTCTATTACGCTATTAACATTATACTCTAAAAATTTATTTAATTCAATCTCACTAAGTGTATATTAATTATTTCATATTATAAAAAACTAAGATATTTCTATCTTAGTTTACATTATTGATTATTACATAGTTTCTTTAAGTTTTGCTTGCAATACAATTTAATTTAAAATTTCTTATATTTTATCATTCATTGCTTTTTGGCTTAATAACGCATTATCGATTTCATCAATAAACAAATCATAATAATTATATTTATCAGATTTCCAATAGTCTAATAAATGCGATAATGTTTTTTTATCTTCTTCAATATCAGTATTTTTATACTGTTCTACATTTCTATTTACTATAACATTTAAATGTCCATTTGTATTTAAATCTACTATATAAATGCAAAATCCAGTCCAACTCCTATGAATATATAATCTATTTAATTCTACATACCAAAACCATTTATCTTCCATACACTCTGGTTCGTGTCCATTTTTTAAATTATTTATATCTTCATCTGTTAACACCTTATCTAAAATAAATGTATCATGTTGTTTTGGCATATCACAAGTTTTCCAATCTTCTTTTTTTATTACTTTTTTAATCTCATTAGGCAAAACTGAATTTGAAAGAGCAAAATCAACAATATCCTTATTTTGATTTTCAAATTTCAATCGGTTTTTTTCTTTTTCCTTCATTGTTTTAAAAATAATTTCTAGTTCTGACACTAAATCAATAAAGTTATTCCAACCATTAATTGGTATTTCACCTTTGCCAGAAAAGTTAACTTTATCACTTTTTACATCAATATCTAACGTCCATTCTAGATCATCATTAACTTTTTTTCTACCAGTATTTTTATTCCAAACTAATGACCACTCTTTTGATAAATCCAATAATCTTTTTAAATAATAATCAAATTCAACTTTTGGCATTTTTAATGTGTTTTCTAAAAAAAGACCATTTCCATCTTCTAAAGTTGATTCAATGAAAATAAACGAACAATCATTTAATTTTTTTTGCATTAAAATTAGAAATTTAGAAATACTATCCGCTAAATTTATTTGAACTATTTCATCTTTTTCATTCCAATTCTGCTCACAAACTTTTTTTTGAATTGGCTTTGGTATCCCATAAATTTCCATTGGGACATTGTCTTCAGGGTCAATATTATACTTTTCCATGTTTTTAATTTCTGAAATATCATATTCTTCTTTTGTTTTATCAAAAATATTCATATCTTATTCCTCCTTTAAAATATCTTTTATACAAAAATTAGGTCTATTATATTTTGGATTAAGTACAATATCTTTATTATAAACATCAATATAACCAACAATAAAATCAGGATCTATCCTATAATCTTCTCCACCATATATGGCAGAATCAGTATCTTGAAATTTTTTCCATAATCCTTCTTTATAAAAACACTCATAAGGAACTGCAATAACAACAATTCCTTTGTACTCTCTATGTTTCCAATTAAGTAATCCTTCATAATCATTATAACAAATATCAGCTTGTCCATAAGCCATATTTTGTACCACCGCTGTTGCTGGCAAACTAGGATATTTATATCGTAACCCATTTTCACAAATGGATGAACATGTTTCAACAAAAGTACCATGCAAAGCAACTATTGTTTGTTATTGGTCTAACATTGTCATTAGTCTATCAAATTTTTATATAAATTCTGGGCCAAAATATTGTCTAGCTTCTTCCTCTGTTTCGTGTCTTTCTAACATAACTTTTTGTTCTACTGGATTAATACTACTAATAAATGAATTAACTAAATTAACTACTTTACCAACACTTTCTTGTGTACACTCACTCTCAAAATAATAATCACCTGAACTTATTATTTCAATAATTTCATCCAAAATTTGAGCGTTATATAATTATTTATTTTCTGTTTTCTCATATTTAATCATAATTTATCCTCCTAAATAAATTTACCTATTAGTATTACTATTAATGATAAAACTAAAATAACTACTATCTCTACCGGAATATATTTACTGTATTTTTCTTCTAATTTTTTTATTTCATTCCTATTTTTAACATTATCTATATTTTTTCCAATAATTATTTCACTTTTTTGGACATAATCATCTATATCGTCTTTATAAATACTTTTATAATTTGTAGAATCATAACCTGCATATTTTTTACTTGGGACAATTGTCGAATATAATTTATCTAATTTACTTCCAAACATTGTACCACCTATTGCTAAGCCAAATAGTACCACAACAATTGGATATAATACATAGCTTGCACTATATATATGCCTAATTGTAGGAACAAAACAAAGTAATGTAAAAATAATAGCACTAGGAATAACACCTAAAGCAAAGGTGATTTTATTAGTTATTGAAACTTTTTTCTTAACAATTCTGTCGTATCTTTCAGGCGCTCTTAGGATTATTTCTTTAATTAATTCGTATACATCATTCATCTTTTTATCATTACTGCTTAAATTAACATCTATATCCATCTTATATTCATAGATTCTCATATTAATACTTTGGTTAATTAAATTGTCTTCTCTACCATGTTGTGTCCAATATGAATAATGGTATGAAACATATATACTTTTTATTTCATCAATTCTACTATTATATACGGATATAAAATTATTATAATTATCAAAAGTAATTTGTGTATCATCATAAAAATCAACACTACATCTAAATTTTCCTTCAAAATTTTTAGTAGTCCAATGTTGATATTCTCTTTCATATTTTTCATTTTGTAATGTTTCTTGTCTGCATATTTTTTGATTTTCTAATAATTCTTCATTCATTTTTTCAAATATTCTAGCTAAATCTGAATCAGTAATAATCTTATTAGCAACTTTCAGTGTATCATTATACATTTATAATTCCTCCAAACACTCTAATTCTGTTTATTGCAAAAAATACAATTTGCAACAGGAAATTTTTTTAAAATTTCATTTATTTGATTTTCTATTTGATTTATACTATCATCTTTATAATTTGATTTTCTTGAAAAGGTAATTTCATAAGGTTTAAATATAATAACAAAACTATTTTCGTGAGATTCAAACTTTCCCTCACGTCCTCTATCAAAGTCCATATTTAATCTAATATCAACACCATCAACATTCTTTAAATTACCATCATCAATTGCTGTTTTAAATGTACTATAATCTTTACAAGTTATATTATTATGATAGTTTTTTTCTTTTATATATATTTCAAGTCCTTGACTATATTTCTTTTTAAAATTATATTCTTTGTATTCAGGTTTAAATTGTTTATTTTTTTTCTCATCTTCTTGTTGTAATTTTAATAATTGATTATATACTTGATCACAATATTGAACCAAATATGCCACATAATCAACTACTGGTAATATGTTTGAATAATCATATTCATTATTTATTATAGATTCTTTCTTATATTCATCAAATTCATTCACTTTAAAATTCCTCCTTGTACTTCGCAGTACTCTACCATTAAATTATAACATATATCAATAATTTAGTCTTGTAATTTACAATATTTTCAATAAATTTTACAAAAATAACCTAGAAATTAGTTTTATTATTATTCTTATTCTCCATTTTCTAATTTAACTTTCACACCACACATCACATTTAAAAATATAAAAAGACTAAGATTTACAATAAAATGTTTAATCTTAATCTTTTTTTCATGGTTTTATTTTATTATTTTTGTTCGTTAGACTTGATTGCTGCTTGCGCTGCTGAAAGTCTTGCAATAGGAACACGATAAGGGCTACAACTTACATAAGTTAAACCTGTTCTATAACAGAATTCAACACTTGATGGTTCACCACCATGTTCACCACAAATACC
>CAKPKZ010000133.1 GCA_934167435.1 uncultured Clostridia bacterium
GGAATGGAACCGAACTTATTTTTATGTAAACTATTGTAAATTTTAGTTAACTTCCTTTACAAAATAATACTGATATTGTATCATTTAGTTATAAATAAAGAGTAGGAGGTGGAATGAATATGGCAAATAGATCTGATAACTTTCAATTTAATGAACCACAATTAGCTGCACAAATTAGCATACTTAATGATATTTGTAGTAGTCTTCGTACGTATAAAACTAAACTTGATGACTATATTACTAATGTACTGGTAAATGATTGGACTTCTGAAGGTGGAAAATTAGCGATCACTGATTTGAAAAATTTTTCCGCAATTGATTTCGAAGATACAATTAATTATTTAGATCACAGAATTAAAGACTTAGAAAATATTCTTGAATATGTTAAAGACTTAAATGTAAGATAAAGGAGGCGATATTAATGGATAATATGAATATATCCGTAACTGGAATTGAAGAGGGTATCAACTATATTGAAAAAGAAGTTATTGAAAAGTTACATGATGAAATGGAAAAAGTAAAAGAAACTTATTCAAACTTTATTTCAAATGGTACTCTAAGTAGTAGTGAAGTTGATGAGTTACTTCAAGGCGTAATAAAGAAAACTGATTCTTTACAGATGAAGTTTGAAGAGGTTGCAACAAAAATTAAGACGAGCATGACACAATCTAGTGAGGGAATTCAAAAAGATATTTCTGGAATTCATTCAAATTTATCTAATTAGTTGGTATAAATAATACCTGTTGGTATTATTTTTTACTATTGTGTCTATTTTTGAAAGGAGAGAGTTATATGGAACAAGTTTCTATAAATGAGATCAATGAGGCAATTAAAAATCTCCGTGTTGCAAGAAATGCTATGGATTCAGCTGAGGAACTAAATCAGTTAAAGCATGATTTAGCAGATGCTGCTACAAATTTAGAAAGTGCTTGGAAAACTAATGCATCAGAGAGTAGTATTCAAAAATTAAAAAGTGTGATTTCTGATATTGAAGCAATTGGTCCTGCACCAGTTAATTTAATTGATGCGATGAAAAATAAAGAGGTTTCTAATAATCCTACTTTACAACAAGAATATTTAGGAATACAGTCAGATAGGTAATGATAGGAGAATCAAAATGAGTAATAGTAATATTGACACACAAAAAGTTACAGAAATTTTAAATGAATTACAAAACAAAGCTTCTGTACTTTCTCAAAAAATCAGTTCACTTAAAGCATCAAGTTCTGGAATTAGAAATTGTGCGAATAAATTGAATTCTTATAACGGAAAAAGAATAACTGGTTCTTCAACAACATTTACAAAACAAATTCCCTCTTCATATGATGTTGGTCTTTATAAAACTTGGAAAATAGCAAATATTACAGGGGTTAATGAAATTCTTTCTGCCCTAGATACAATTGACAAAAGAGTTCAGGAATTTGAAGATGCTTTAGCTCAAGTTTCTTCATTTGTTCAAGAAACAAGTACAATTAATGAATGTATGGCATGTGAAATTGCAACAATAGGAGGGCTTATTTCCATCAATCCTGATGAAGATATGTTAAGAGACAGTGGTTTAACGACTAAAAGTGCTGAAGATGAATATAGCGCTCTAAGCGGAAATTACACGGGAATTTCAGATGAAAATATACAATGGTGGACCGATAATCCTATAAAATTTGTTCAAGTTACAACAGAAGATAGGCAAATTGTCTATCGAATTGATCAACAAGATGAAAGTGGAAATTGGATTCCAATGAAATTTACTGATGCCGCTACGGCATACAGTTATTTAAATTTAGCAAAAGCGAAACAAAAAGATGAAATGAGAAAAGACGTTAGTACTGATGAAGCAAGAGAACGTCAAAAAGATATTAATAAAAAAAATACTTGGAAAGAAAATTATGAAAAGAATAGTATTCCTTCTGCTGTTTTAAATGGTGTGGCAATTGGAATTGTTAATCAAAGACAGAAGCAAGAGAAAAACTGGATGAATTCTCTAAAACAAGGAGAGACTTATAATCCTTCTTCGGTTAACGGACAGGCAATTCAAGATATTCATCAAAAGCAGAAACAACAGCAAATTAAAAACTATAATCCTTCCGTTGCTAATGATCAAGCAATTCAGGCTATCAATCAAAAACAAAAACAAAAGCAAGAGGATAATTGGATGAATTCTTTAGAGCAAGGAGAAACTTATAATCCTTCTTCGGAAAACGATAAGGCTATTCAAGCTATTAATCAAAAGCAGAAACAACAGCAAAATTGGATGAATTCTTTGGAGCAAGGGGAATCTTATAATCCTTCTTCGGAAAACGATAAGGCAATTCAAACTATTAATCAAAATAAAATTGGTGAACTGGAGGATCTTCAATCTTTAGTTCATCCAATAAATGCTGAAGAAAATATGACTGGACTTGAGGAGCTTCAATCTTTAACTGATATAGCACTTTCGGGTGCTAATAACGACAAAATAACTGGACTTGAAGATCTTCAATCTCTAACTGATATGGCACTCTCAGATACTAACAATGACAAATGACTGGATTGAAAAACTTCAATCTTTGTCTAATCTAACATAAAAAGTTCCTAATAGAATTGTAATTTAAAGAACAATTAAAATAGAATATTTTTATATAGGTATGAAAAAAATTGGAGGAATGGAATGGAAAACAATAATATTGATACACAAGCAGTTACAGAAATTTTAAATGAACTACAAAGTAAAGTTTCTATACTTTCCCAAAAAATTAGTTCACTTAAAGCTTCAAGTTCTGGAATAAGAAATTGTGCTGAAAAATTGAATTCTTATAATGGAAAAAGAATAACTGGTTCTTCAACAACATTTACAAAACAAATTCCCTCTTCATATGATATAGGTCTTTATAAAACTTGGAAAGTGGCAAATATCACGGGAGTTGATGAAATTCTTTCCGCCTTAGATACAATTGACAAAAGAGTTCAAGAATTTGAAGATGCTTTATCTCAAGTTTCTTCATTTATTCAAGAAACTGGTACAACTAATGAATACATGGCATACGAAATTGCAGCAATTGGAGGGCTTATTTCTATCAATCCTGATGAGGATATGTTAAGAGATAGTGGTTTAACGACTAAAAGTGCTGAAGATGAATATAGCGTTCTAAATGGAAATTACACAGGAATTTCAGATGAAAATATACAATGGTGGACCGATAATCCTATAAAATTTGTTCCAGTTACCAACGGAACAGGTCAACTCGTTTATCGAATTGATCAACAAGATGAATCTGGAAAGTGGATCCCGATGAAATTTACTGATGTAACTACTGCATATCGTTATTTGACTTTAGCAAAAGCAAAACAAAATGATGAAATGAGAAAAGATGTTAGTACTGATGAAGCAAGAGAATATCAAAAAAAATTGAGAAATTTCGGGAAAGGATTAATCGGCGCTTCACTTATGCTTGATAAATTTTCATTAGAGGACAAATCACTAAAATCATCGATTGAAACTGATTATAATGCAGCCTCTAGCATATTAGAAGCCAAAACAGAATTTGCTAACGATTGGGAAAATGCTACTTATAGATATTTAGATAATAATACTTTTATGACTGTAACTAATGGTAAAGTTGGAAATGATTCTGTTCAAATTACACATTATCGTTTGGCCCATCCAGAGAAACAAGTTAAAGTTGTACAAGCTAACGGTGAAGAGTATAAAGGAGGAGTTGAAACAGCAACTCATGCTTATAATAGACTTAAATCAGAAGGGAAAAAACCTATAGGCGTTATTAATGCTTCAAACTTTAACCAAAGTGAAGGATCTGAATGGTACGGTACTCAAGATTTTGAAGGTGCTAATAAAATTGCTATAGTTCACAATAAATTAGTAGATACTAAATCGGGTAATGGTACTTTAGATACCCCTTCGTCGGCACTTGCGGGAGGAGCTGAAATTGCGGTAGGAAAGAATGGGCGATTTTCTAG